>DATLHN010000347.1:0-7787 GCA_035539875.1 Armatimonadaceae bacterium | reverse complement strand
GTCGTAGCGCAGGAAGCGGCGGATGCGGTCCGGGCCGTACGCGTTGCGCATGATCATGAGCGCGGTGTACTCGGCGAGCGACTCCGACAGCATCTCCGAGCCCTCCACGTCGCCGCCGAGCACCTGGTGCGCCCACCACTGGTGCGCGACCTCGTGCGCGGTGACGTAGAAGGGGTAGTCGATGTCCTCCGCGGCGTCGTTTACCCGCGCGATGAAGCCGATGCTCTCCGAGTACGGCACCGTGTTCGGGAACGACTGCGCGAACTGGGCGTAGGCCGGGAACTCCAGGATGCGCATCTGCCGGAACTGGTAGGGACTGAAGCTCTCCGAGCAGTAGTCCAGCGCCGCCTTCATCCCCTTCGTCATCCGGTCCAGGTTGTAGGCGTGCGTCGGGTGGTAGTAGATCTCCAGCGCGACTTTCTTCCCGTCCCGGCCGGTCCACGTGTCCTTCTTCACGGCGTAGCGCGCGGAGAGGAACGAGTAGAAGTTGCGGATGGGGGCGTCCATCTTGTAGCGGAAGGCCCGCCGCCCGTTCTCGTCGGTCCACTCCTTCTGGAGGTAGCCCGGCGCGAGCGCGATCTGGTCGGGCGCGGTCCGCACGGTCGCCTCGAAGTCGATCCAGTCGGCGTCGTTGCCCAGGTAGGTGTTCTGCCGCGCCGCCAGGTCGTTGTAGGGAGCCATGCGCGAGCGCTTGGGTAGCTTCTGCTTGCGCCGCTCGTTCTCGTCGGCGATCTCCGCCCCGTTCTGGTAGCCGATCCGGGGCACGGGCATGGTGACGAACGTGCCGTTGCCCGCGATGCTCGTCTCCGGCGAGCCGTTGCGGAACCCCGTTTTGTCGAACGCCAGGTCGAAGACCAGGGTAGTCTCCGCCCCGGGCGCGAGGGGTTCGGTCAGGGTGAATGTCCGGAATCCGTTGTCCCTGTCCACGATGCCGGGGCGCGACGGGACGCCGAACTCCAATTTCTTCACCGTCAGGTCCGGGTCGAGCATCAGGGCGACCTCGGTGATCGGCTTGTCCGTCCCGTTCTTCAGGCGGAAGGTGCCGTTCACCGCGTACTGCCGGGTCTCGGGGCGCAGGTCGACGTCCAGGGAGGCCGCCGCGACGCGCGGCATGGGCTTCTTCTCCCAGGCGGCCTTGTAGGTGGTCTCGTACTTCGCCTGCAGTTTCGTCCGCTGCTTGCCGGTGACGTAGCGGTTCAGGACGTCCGTGTTGTAGAGCGTGAACGCGCCGACGCCTACCGCGCCGAGCAGCGAGACCGCGCCCACGGCGGTCGCCGCGGGACCGAGGCGACCGGTCCGCCAGCGGGTCGCGAGCCGGTCGTCCTTGCCGCGCACCCAGAGCCTGAGCGCGACGACGAGGAGCAGGATGGCGACACAGGCCCAGTAGAGGGTGAACCAGACGAACGGTGCGACGAACGGCCCGAACCCGTTCATGTCGGAGTAGACGATATCGGGTGTGCTGCCGAAGCGGTAGAGTTGCCGCTCCATCCCGAGCGTCGGCAAGACGACCGAGGACAGGAAGACGAGCACCATGGCGGTGTGCCCGAGGAACTTGTTGTTGATGACGGCGTGCAGGAAGAAAGCCAGGAACGTCAGGCAGACCAGGCCGGGGAGCATGATGCCGAACAGGTAGGCGAAGTAGATGGGCAGTTCGAAGTTGAAGTACCCCTTGACCGCCTGCACGAACATGCCGGTGACGATGAGAACGGCGCTGAGCAGCGTGAGCGTCAGCACGATGGCGGCCACCTTCGCCAGCATCCCGGCGGCGGTGGGCACCGGCAGGGCGTCCGTCACCTGGTCGAGTCGCAGCACCCGCTCGCGCCAGGTCAGCTCCCCGGCGTAGAACGTGATCAGGATCAGGAAGAAGAGGCCGAAGCCGCCCGCCACAGTCTGCGCGAGGACGCGCGTGACCGGATAGACCGTGGTGTCGAAGAGCTTGTCCGCCTGGAACGCCGCGACGAGCAGCATGGCCATCCCGGCTACCGTAATGACCAGGAAGGGTACCCCACGCACGACCTCGCGGAAGTAGAAACGGGTCAGGCGGGCGAACGTCGCCAGCGGGGACGGCGGGGAAACCTCACCACCGGACGCTCCCCGGGCTCCCTCGTCCCCGGCGCGGGAGAGGGGGTGTACCGCGGCGGCGGGAGGAGCCTCCGCCTGCTGTCGCGCCCGGCGCAGGGCGATCGGGTTGCGCGAAAAGGTGAAGAGGCGGTAGCCGACGGCGAGGACGGCCACGGCGACGCCGGTCCAGAGCAGGCGGTTCGTCAGCAGGGTCCCGGTCGGCGGCACCAGACTGCCGTTCTTCTCGGCGACCGTCCAGTAGCGCGTCGTGAGCGCGGTCGCGGCCAGGCCGAAGGGGTCCAGTACCGCGGCGATCTCACGGTTCTCCAGGCTGCCCAGCAGGCTCTGCGCGATGGCCCAGCCGACGAAGAGCAGGACGCCCTGGACGTAGATGGCGAGCAGGCTGCGCGTCAGCGCGCCGAAGACGAAGAAGAGCGCGCCGATCAGGAGCAGGTTCGGGACCAGATAGACCCCGAAGTAGGCGAGGTAGGCGTCCGGGCGGAACGGCCCGAAGTTGGCCCTGTCCGCCCACGGCGCGCCCGTACCGGCCAGGAAGCCCAGCGGTATGGCCGAGAAGACCAGCAGCGTGACCACCAAAGCCCCGAGGAACCGCCCGAGCAGGTAGTCGCGCTTGGTCAGTCGAGTCGTGAAGAACAGCTCGTGCGCGTTCGCCTCGAAGTCGCGGTAGACGGCGGTGCCCATCAGGGCGGAGGCGATCACCGCCCCGAGCGCGGTCAGGATCGTCCCGGCGAGGGCGAGGACGTAGGGCGCGTTGCCCTTCACCCGTCCGTCGCCGCCGCTGATCTGGATGATGTCCGTGGAGATGAACAGCAGCGCCATCAGGAACAGCACGGCGGCGAAGAGGTAGGTGGATACCTGGCGCAGCCGGAAGCCGACCTCGAATCGGAAGATTTCGCCCACGGGAGAGCCCCTTTCTAAGCCGCGACGGCCTCGGCCGGTACGCTTCCGACGCGGGCCGTGTGGAAGAAATAGGCATCCTCCAGGTCCGCTTCCACGGGGCTAAAGCCGTCGCCGGGCTGCGCCTCGCTGTAGACGAAGAGGACGGGCTTTCCGGCGACGAGCCGCGTGGAGACGACCTGGTAGCGCGCCTGCGCGTCGGCCAGTTCGCTCTTGTCGAAGACGCGCTTCCACATGCGGCCCTTTACCGCACCAATGACCTTCTCCGGGCTGCCCTGCGCCACGACCTGCCCCCGCGCGATGATCGCCATGCGCTCGCATAGCTCGCGCACGTCCTCGACGATGTGCGTGGAGAGGATGACGACGACGTTCTCGCCGACCTCGGAGAGCAGGTTCAGGAAGCGGTGCCGCTCGGTCGGGTCCAGGCCCGCTGTCGGCTCGTCCACGATGATGACCTGCGGGTCGCCGAGCAGCGCGACGGCGATGCCGAGCCGCTGGCGCATTCCGCCGGAGTACCCGCCGACGTTCTTCCGGCGGGCGTCGTAAAGGTTGACCTGGTGGAGCAGTCGCTGAACCGTCTCCCGGCGGGCCTTCGGCTCGCGCAGCCCTTTCAGCGCGGCGAAGTGCTCCAGGGTCGCCTCGGCGGAGAGCGTCGGGTAGAAGCCGAACTCTTGGGGCAGGTAGCCGAGGCGGCGGCGCATCGCCTCCTTATCGCGCAGGACGTCGATGTCGCCGAAGCGGATCGTCCCGGCGTCCGGCTCCTGGAGCGTGGCGATGGTCCGCATCAGCGAGGACTTCCCCGCGCCGTTCGGCCCGAGCAGCCCGAACAGGCCGCGCGGTATGTGGAGCGTCACCCCGTTCAGGGCGCGGACGCCGTTGGGATAGGTCTTGGTAAGGTTCTCTATCAGCAGTTCCATTAGCAGGGGAGACACCCGCGGTGGCGCTTTTGTTACGTACGAAGATACCGACAGGCGGTGACCGGATTTGAAATCGTGCCATAATAATGACGGCAGTGTTCTGATCTCACCCGGGAAGGAGAGTCGCCGACGATGATGACGATGAATGAGGGGGGAGCGGCGTCCCCGCCTGTTGCCGAAGGGCTCGGCCCGGACTTCTGGAACGGGCACCACCGGACCAAGTACTTCGGCAAAACGCGCTACGACGGCGAACTCGCGAACCTGCCCTATCAGGCTGGCCCGGTGGAGGTGGGTGACGCCGTCCGTTCGATGTATTCGGACGGCTACGTGATTTTCCCCGGCGTCCTGAGCGCGGGCGAGGTCGCGGAACTGCGCCGACGCATGGACGCGATGGGCAGCCGCAACGACGACGACTACGTCGTACCCGGCTGGTGCTACAACAAGCACATCCCCAGCCGCTTCCACGAGAACCCGGACCTGCTGGATTACATCGACCGGCCCGGCATCATCGAAGTCGCCGAGGCGATCCACAACGGCGCGCACGGGGGCGACTGTCACGTCACCGGGGGCAGCTCCTGGATCACGGGCGAGGGCCGCAGCATGGAGCTGCACCTGGACTACCTGCCCATGAGCCTGCCGGAGTCGGTCCACGAAGACCCGTCGGTGCGGATCCCCATCTTCACGTCCACCGCGCACTTCTACCTGAACGACATGGTCGCCGAATTAGGGCCGACTATCCTGATCCCGGGCAGCCACCGGGCGGGCCGCCCGCCGCAGGACGAGACGACCTGGCACGGGATTCCCCCGCAGGCGGTCATGGTGAAGGCGGGCGACGTCTGCCTCTTCCGCGGGGACGTCTGGCACGGCGCGTGGAAGAACACCGGCGAGCACGGGCGGCGCTACATGCTCCAGGTGCACTACGGCAACGGCTACATCCGCGAGCAGTATCCCGCACTGCGCTACGAGCGGATGTACGACCCGGCGGTCCTGGCGAAGGCGACGCCCCGCCAGCGACGCCTGCTCGGCGGGTAGCGCGCCCGCCCACCCTCAGGCGGGCGGGCGGAGTGGGGCGACGGGCTGTAGTATCTTCCGGCGCTCGGGCGTCAGGCGCTCCAGCAGCGCCGGGCTGTACTCGTAGCCGAAGCGGGTCGATCCCCAGAGCGGGCCGTAACGGTAGATAGTGATGCGCCGCTCCCCGGGGTTGGTGCGGCTGCTCCCGCCGTGCATGATGCCGTCCACGAAGAGCAGGGCGTCGCCTGCGTTCATGTAGACCGGCTCCGCGCCGATCAGGTGGTCCATGCGGTCGCCGCGCCCGTAGTCCCCCTGCTCCGGGTGGGGGAAGTGGCTCTTGTGGCTCCCCGGAATCACCATGGTCGGGCCGTCGCCCTCGCCGATGTCGGTCAGCGCGAGCAGGATGTTGATCTGGCCGCAGCGGAAGACGCCGTCCTTGTAGCCGTACGCGCCCCGCATCGCGCCGCGGTAGCCGCCGGAGTGAACGGGGTGATGCCCGCCCGACGTCCGGATCGAGGCGATGCACTCGTCGATGAACAGCCCCTGGACGTAGGAGTGCTCCTCGCCGCAGTAGTGCCGGACGTGGCTGATCCAGCCGGGGTGGTCGATGAGCCGCTCGAACGGCTCGCCCGCCTCAACGCAGTTGTGCAGCTCGAATCCGGTGTCCTTCGTGTAGTCGCGCCGCTGGGCGTTTCCCCACCACTCGCCGGGCTCCAGCAGCGGGAACGCGTCGAAGGCGCGGTTGAGGTCTGCCAGCAGGTCCGGCTCGACGGCGCTCTTCAGGACCAGGTAGCCGCGCAGGTCGAACAGGAAGTCCTCCAGCGCGCTCGGCGTCGTTCGTGGCTCCATCTCGTCTACTTCCTCCAGAACTCCCCGTGCGGGTAACGATACGTCTGCGGCGCATCATCTCGGGTGGGCGGCGGCAGGTGCGGCGCGTTGGGCTGGTACTCGAACGGCGTCTCCCCGGCGGCGTACGGCGTCCGCGCCCGGTGCTCCAGGCAGGCCAGCAGGACGCGCTGTTTCAGCGGCAGGTACTCGGGCGCGTGCGGGCCGATCTCAAACTCGATCTCGGCGGGGCGGAACTCGTAGTACACGACGCGCCGCAGGTGGCTCCGCGCGGCGGGCGAGCCGTGCAGCACAAGGATGTTGTGGAAGAGAACGTCCCCTGGCTGCATGGGGAGGGGCAGCGCGCCCTCCTCGGTGTGGAACGCGCCGCCCGCGTTCAGGCGGTCGATCATCGCCTGTGCCTTTTCCGGGGGCCACCGGTGCGACCCCGGGATGCCCCACAGGCAGTTGGTCAGGTCCGCCTCGTCGAGGTAGAAATCGACGTTGAAGATCGGCGCGACGTCCTCGCGACTGTGCGCCACCCCGGCGTCGCGGTGCCACGGAATAGCGACCCCCATCCCTTCGCGCTTGAAGACCATGGCGTCCCAGGTCGGGACGAAATTCGGCCCCTGAAGTTTTTCAACGGAGCGCAGGACGAAGGGATGGCCGAGCAGCGCCTTGCCCGCGTCCGTCTTGTCGATAACGTACTCGACGCGGTACGGCGTGCGCTCGCCGGTCGCCTCGTGCGGCTTATAGAAGAAGTCCGGGTCGTCGGTGCCCTCCTCGGCTCGCTCCACGAGCGGAAGGGTCTCCCGCCGCATCGCCTCCAGCTCCGCGGGCGACAGCACGTTGCGGACGACCAGCAGGCCGTTCTCCCGAAATAACCGCGCCTGCTCCTCGGTGATGCACTCCTGCGCCCGCGCGTCGACGTGCGGGAAGGTGGAGTCCGTTCTCATCATGGTTAAGTTGTCGCCTCCTCGCGCCGCTCTCAATGTAGGACAAAGGCGTGCGAGGAACCTCCACGCCCGACGCGGAAAACTCTTTTGGTCCTCTGGAGGCCCCCGGGTCGCGCCGGTAATACACGAATACGTTTTTCCATAATTTCGATTAATGTGCTTTCTCGGCGGGCGGCGTTCCGGCTGCGGCGCGACCGCCGAAGTGCAGGGGAAACCGCCGGGGAGGGAGCGAGCAACGCGATGAAACGGGACGAGGTAATGGACGCCCTCAGGGAGAAGGGCACCGAGCAGAACCGGAAGACCTACGCGCGACACGGCGTCGGCGGGGAGTGCTACGGGGTGAGCTACGCCGACCTCTACGCCCTCCAGAAGCGCCTCAAGGGGGACCACGACCTGGCGCTCGGCCTTTGGGACTCGGGCAACCACGACGCGCGCATCCTGGCGACGCTGATCGCCGACCCGGCGCTCCTCTCCGAGGCGCAGGCCGACGCCTGGATCGGGGAGGTCGCGAACTTCGTCCAAGCTGACGCCGCGGCGGCCGTGATTGCGAAGACCCCCTACGCGGCGGCGACGATGCGCGGCCTGATCGACTCCGGGGACGAGTGGCGGGCGCGGATAGGCTGGGTGCTGCTGAACGCAATGGCCCGGAGCGACGAGGCGTACCCGGACGACCTCTTCCTGCCGTACCTGGCCGTCATCGAGGCCGAGATTCACGGGCGGGAGAACCGGGTGCGCGAGGCGATGAACGGCTGCCTGATCGCCATCGGCGGGCGCGGCGACGCGCTGCAAGAGCGGGCGCTAGCCGTCGCCGCGGCGGTCGGGAAAGTGCACGTGGACCACGGCCCCACCGCCTGCAAGACGCCGGACGCCGCGGCCTACATCCCGAAGACCCGTGCCCACCGCCGGGCGAAGGAGGACAAGGCCGCGCGGGTGAAGGCGGCCCGGTAAACCGGCCTACCCGTCGCTCCGGGCGATCTCGGTCAGCAACTCGGGGTCGAGCACGGTGACCGTACGCCCGTGCAGGCGGACCGCGCCCACGTCGCCCAGCCCGTGCAGGGTGCGGGAGACGACCTCGCGCACGGTCCCGACGTGGCTGCCG
>DATLHN010000346.1:0-27341 GCA_035539875.1 Armatimonadaceae bacterium | reverse complement strand
CCGACTTCGTCCGGCCTAACCCCGTCTTCCACCACCCGGAGAACCGGGTGGCCAACCTGCTCTACGCCCGCGGGCCCGCAGCCGTCCCGGACAGCCGCACGGCCCGGCAGCCGGGCCGTGCGGATGTCCGGGACGGCTGCGGGCCCGCGGGCGTAGAGCAGGTTGGCCACCAGGTTCTCCGGGTGGAGGAAGACGGGGTTAGGCCGGACGAAGTCGGTGATGCTGTCGGGATAGGTCCCCCGCCTCGGCCCCGCCTCGGCGACCTGCTGGTGCTGGCCGCTCGCGGTCAGTAGCTCTGCGAGCCGGCGCCAGTCCGCCGGACCGAAATCCAGCGCCAGTCGCAGCGGCGACCCGGCGGCCGTCGGCCTGCCCACCTCCTCCAATTCGTCGGCGAGGCGGCGCAGGTGGAAGGCGAGCGTCAGTCCCTCCCACTGCACCGGGGTCGCGAGCCACGAGTGGGTGTAGAAGGTGGTCCCGAAGATCGGGAGGGACGCCCCGAGCATCGCGGCCCGGTCGGGGAGCGCCCACAGGTAGACGAACGGGAGCGACGACTCGGCCCAGTAGACCGCGTCGTTGAGCCACCGGGAGTCGCCGGTCGCCCTCCACGCCTCTAGGCAAGCCGGCAGGGTCCACGCCGCCGCGAGGATGTCCGGCTCGTAGATCGGGCACTCCCAGAGGCTCGCCCCGCGCGGGACGCGGAAGCGCTCGATGAAGCGCAGCGCCTTCAGGCCGGCCCGGAGCGACTCCTCGTCTCCGGTGACGCGGGCGTGGCGCAGCAGCATCCACGCGTTGTGACTGCTAAGCCCGGAGACGCTGTCCCCGACGCGGCCCAGGGTGCGCGTCGGCCCTTCCTTCGCGCCGAAGCGCCACCCGCCGTCGGGGTGCTGGCTCTCGCGGACGGCGCGGATCTCGCCCTCAAGGGCCGCGAGGGCTTCCGGAAGGTGACCGAAGAGGAACGGCAACTCCCAGCGCAGGATGTGCGCGCCGTCGCGGTCGACGAGTGCGCCGGGCCCCGCGGCGCGGACCATCGCCTCCGCGCCGCTCTCGGCGAGCCGAAGCGCGGCGGCGCGGGCGTCGGGCGGCGTGTCCGCCGCGCCAGGCGCGGTCAGGGCGTCGAGCAGGAGCAGGGTGGCGGCGGCCGGGACGGTGCCGTCGCCACCCTCCACGATCCCGCGCCAGCGCCGCGACTCCGGGTTCCAAACCGCGCCCGCGTATGCCGCCCGCGCCAGGGCGAAGGTCTCGGCCACGGGGCGCGGCGGTGCCGACGGCGCGGGAAGCCCCCCGCGGTCCTTCAGCCAAGCGCCGAGGGCGCCCAGCGCCGGGCCGGGGCCGGACCAGAGCGTCGCCTCGAGCGTCAGGGGCCGCCCCGCGGCGGCCCGGTACGGCCGTCCTTCGCCCGCCCGCTCGCCGTTCTCCGGCACGGATTCGGGCACGGAGGGCAGGAACAGGGCGAGCCGGTGGTTGTCCGCCGGGACGTCCGCGTTAGGCGAGCCGAACCGCGCCGACGGCAGCCCGCGCACCCCGTCCCACTTCTGAAGCGGGTCCCACCAGAGCGCCACCGTGACGGGGGCGCCGGGGGCGACGCAGTACGTCATAGGGGCGCCGGGCCCGAGGAGCGAGTCCGGGCAGTCGTAGGGCCCGGGGTTGAGGGCGGGCCTCGCCCCGTGGGGGCCGAGAGTGACCGCCATCAGCGGGGCCGTGACCTTGCGCGGGTCGGGGGTGCGCCGGTCGCCGAGCGGCGGCGCGAAGCCGCGCGCGCTGCTCGACGGCTCCCCGCGGTACAGGTACTCCAGGCCGGGGAAAAGTGCCCACTCCTTGCGGGCGCCGGCCCCGCTGGGCAGACCGTCGCCGACGTACAAGTCGGGTCCCACCAATGCCCCCACCGCGGCATCGCGCCCGGGCGTCCACCGGTAGCGCAGCCGCGCCAGGGGGCGCGTCGGGTCCACTTCGAACGTCGCCCGTACCGTCCACGGCACCCCGGCGGCGTCCGTGACTCTCTCTGAGAGCCGGGCCGTGCGGCCCGAGTCGCTGACGACCACGGTGCGCGGGCGGACCTCCGTCCGCCGCTCTTCGACCCTTGCGCCGGCCCCCGCAGGCTCCAGGGACAGCAGCGGGCGCAGGACGCCGACCGGCGTCCAGGTGCCCGATCCGTCCGGCCGCGCGAGGACGCGGGCGTAGGCGTACCGGCCGCCGGAGCGGACGAACTGCAGCCGCAGCCGCCCGTTCCCCACCTCGCGCACGCCGCCTCCCGGCTCCGTCGCCGCCTCCGGCCGCGCGAACGTCTCGACGCGGCCCAACCGTATGGCGCTCGGACCTAGGGGTCTTGCCCGCCCATCGACGAGCCGCGCCTCCAGCGGGACGGAGGCGGGCTCCCGACCCGCGGGCATCGGCCAGTCGCCGCGCCACGCCTCGCCCGGCCCCAGCGCCGGCACGGGCCGGCTTCCCACGAGCCGGCCCCTGGCGCGCAGCTGCGCGACGGCGCCCCCGGGCGGGAGTAGCCCCCGGCCCCGGTTGCGCACCTCCACCCGCAGCGGCACCGGCGCGCCGCCGGCGCGCGGCACCGCCTCCGTCGGCCCGACGTAGGTGACCGCCGGGGCGGGCGGGTACGCGCCCAGGGCGATCCGGGAGGGCGCCCCGGTCGGATCGGCGACGACGCGGACGCGCCGTGCCCGCGGAAACGAGAAGTCGACGGCCGCGGAAGTGCCCGTCTGGCCGGGGGCGGGCCGCCACTCCAGCGGCTCCCCCGCCGGGGCTCCGGCGGCCCCTTCCGGCACCAGGCGCACGCGGGCCGGCGGACCGGCCGCCGCGTCCCAGGCGACGTGCGCGACCCCGCACACCGGCGGGGCCGGCTCCCCCGCGCCACCGGAGTCCCGGGGCGGCGCGGGGGTGAGCGCGATCAGCCGCGGCGCGCCGAACAGCGCCCAGTCGTAGCGGGTCGTCTTGCGGGCGTCGGCGCGCAGGGTGACGCGCGCGCGTTTCCCGGCCCAAGCGGTGACGTCCACCGCGGCGGGCTGCCAGCGACACGCGCGCCAATCGGCGCGGTACAGCGGCCTTTCCTCGACGTCCACGCCGAAGCGCACGCCGTCGATGCCGGGCCGCTCGCCGACCGGGATTCCGTCGGAGAGCGCGACGTCGAAGGCGAGCAGCAGGCGCCCGCCCCGCGGCACCCGCGGCAGCGAGACGGACACTTCGGCCGTCGCCGGGCGTCCCGGCGTCTCCGGGTGCAGGAAGAAGGCGTCCCGCAGCACCCCGTCCGCCGGGACCGGGCGCCTGACCTCGGCGGCGGAGGCGTCGCGCAGCCGCACGCTGCCGGGCGACCCCAGCAGCGGCAGCAGGTCGGCGATGACTTCCGCGCGCGCCGGGGGGGCGGCGGCTGCGGCGGCGACGCGTGCCCCGGGCCCGATGGGGGCGCAAGCGGCGGTCGCCGCCGCCGCCGCGGCGACCGCGACCGCCCGGCGTAGGCGCCGCCGCAGCCGCTCGCTCACCTCGCCGCGACCTCCCCCGCGGGCGGAGCCGCCACGGCGGCGACCGCCGCTTGCGCCGGGAGGCGTACCCCGCCGTGCTCCACCACGGCGAGTCCCGGCAGCCGCCGCCAGTAGTACCGAAGGTCGTCGCCCTCCGGCCAGTCCGCGTAGACCTGTTCCCAGGAGAGTCGTCCGTAGTGCGGCTCGAGCGAGTGGGCGACCACCGGCGCGGAGGCGTCCTGGTAGCGGTAGTCCGCGGAGAGGCGCAGCCCGTCTGCGGTACGGTTCGGCAGCGCGCGGTGGACCGTGTGGCTGTGGAAGAGCAGGACGTCGCCCGCCTTCAGGTCTTGCGCGTGCCAGGTGAGCCCCTCTTCCCGTTCGATCGCCCTCGTGTCCGCCTCGACGCCCCCCGGGCCGACGGCCGGGCGCATCGGCAGCATCCCGAACCGGTGGGAGCCGCGCAGCATCGCCAGCCCGCCGAGCCGCATCGGGCAGTCGGCCAGCGGGAGCCACGCGGTGTAGGTGTCCGGCGTGCCCTGGATCAGGGGGAAGTCCTGGTGCGCCGGCGTCGTGAAGTGGGTCGCGCCGGGGAAGGTGATGCGGCCGATGTTGCGCGGGTGGACGAGGACCGCCGGCGCCCCGGAAAGCAGTCGGGCGACCGCGCCGAGGAGGCGCGGGTGGTGCGCCAGGGCGTGGAACGCCCGCGTCTTCTGCAGCGGGTCGTACACCTCCCACCACCCCTCCTGACCCTCGAGGCGCGGCCGGCCGGCGGGGCGCCCCGCGGCGTCCGCCCAGCCCGCGTCCCGGCAGAGGCCGAGGACGGCGTCCCGGACCGCCGCGACGGATTCGCCCGGCAGCAGCCCCGGCAGGAACAGGTAGCCGTCCTCCGCCATGCGCGCGTGCAGCGCGGTCGCGTCGTCCGCCGACCCCGACGAGTCGCGGTACGGCAGGTACGTGTCTTCGTTCATCTCTTCGTTCGTGTCTTCCTTCATGCGATCCTCCGACGGGCCCGGGGCCCGCCTCAGTCGGCGACGCTCTCCGCACGGATGCGGCGGTAGGTGGCGCGGGCGTGGGCGTACGCCGCCTCGGCGTCGGCCTGCTCCTGGGGCCGGTACGAAGCCCGCTTCTGCTCCCAGCACTGGTCCACGCCGCGCAGGCACCACTCCGCGCTGCGGCGCGAGGCCCGCACGGGCTTGCCGCCCACGAGCGTCCAGACCGGATTCGTGTGCGCGTACGGGAAGGCGCGCACGGCGACCCACCCGCTGTGCGCGACGTCCGCCTCCAGCGCCACCTCTCGGGTGCGGCCGTCCGCCGGCACCGCCTTGCGCGCCACGGGATACCCGTTGACGATCAGCTCGACGGAGACGGTCTTGCGCACCGGGTCCAGGGCGGCCACGGCGACGCGGGCCGCCACCCGCCCCGGGCGGGCGAGGCGCAGTTCGCTCTCCTTTTCGCCGACGCGCGCCGTGCCCGCGCCGGGCGCGGAGACGCGGAAGTCCATCAGGTGGTACCGGCCGTCGCTGACGTAGCTGCGGCCCACCCGGAGCCCCGCGACCCAGCCGTCGAAGGTCAGGCGGCCGTCCTGCTTGACGTACACCCGCCCCTTTCCGACCCGGTCGCCGCTCAGGCACGGGAAGTCAGTCTCCCCGCTGACGCGGGTCCGGAAGCCGCAATTGAGCGTGTGGTACCAGATGTTCAGCTCCGCCCGCGGGTCGGTGTTCATCGTCGCGAGGAAGTCCACGGCCGGCACGGGCCGTCCGTCCGGCCCCGGCACCCGGTGGGTGACGTCCACGACGTACTCGTTGGCGCCGCAGTTGTCGTAGGGCGGGATGGCGTACGAGGGCAGTCCCCCGGGGCCGTCCGGATACGGGAGCCGCGCCACCGCGCCGGTCAGGCCGAGGCCCGAGTGGGCCGTGCCGCACACCGCCCCCTGCCGCTTGGCCCAGCGCAGGGTGTTCAGGCCGAGCGTCGGCCAGCCCTCCGTGCCCGTCGCGCCCGGCGGTATCTGCTCCTTGAGCCCGAGCAGGCACAGGTGGCCCGAAGGCGAGGAGCCGAACCCGGACACCTCGACGTCGTAGCGCAGGAGGTAGGGGTAGCGGCTTGCCGCGTCCGGGGCGCCGGTGAAGAAGCGGCTCTGGAAGTCGAAGCACGGCCCCCAGGTCAGGTTGCACCCTACCTTCAAATCCTCGCCCCGGATGTGGCGGGCCATGTCCTCAGGGCGGACCCCCTGGGTGGGGTCCGAGTAGTGCAGGCAGCCGGCCGCGTGGATGTGGTGGTCGCCGGACCACCAGCCGCGCGCGGCCGGGTCCACCCAGCGCCGCGGCCGGTACTTCAGGGTCGTCGCGCGACCCGCCACCCGCAGCGCCTTCGTCTCGGGTACGCTCTCGGGGCCGCGCGAGCAGGAGACGGTGTAGTCCCCGTCCGGGAGCAGCAGCGTCTCCCCGTCCGCGCGGTAGACCTGCGGCTGGAAGAAGAAGTCCGGCGCGAGACGCTTCCCCTGCGCCGGGTAGACGCGGCCCCGCCGGTCCCGGATCAGGAATCCGGCGGTGGCGGGCTTGCCCGCCTCGTCCCGCACCCGGAGCGTCACCCTGCGGGCGGGCGCGGTGGTCAGCGGGAACGTGGCGGCGGCCCAGGCGTCCGGGCCGTCCACGCAGACCAGCTCCGCCCACTCGATCGCCGTCTCCGCGCCGGGCGTGCCGCCGAGGTCGAGCCGCAGCCGCGTCAGCGGCCCCTTCACCACGAAGTCCGCGGCGTACTCGCGCGGAGCGTCGGTCTTCTGGAACGGGAAGGCGACGTTGCGGACGCCGTCGAACTCCGGGGCGTCCTCCGTGGCCCAGAAGACCTGCGCCGTGTCGTCGTGCCCGGCGCGCATCTTGACCCGCAGGCGCATCGCGCCGCCGCTCATGCGGACCGGGGCGACGAGGAAGGGGTCCACGCCGGTGCTCCGGACGACGAGCGAGCCGCCCCGGACGGCCAGCGTGCTGTGGTTCAGCGCCTCCCAGCCGTCGGCGCCCTTCGAGAAGTCCCATACCCGCACCGGGGACGGGCCCGCCGCCCCCAGCGCCGCCCCACCGGCGTCGAAGGCGATCCGGGCGACGCGGCGGCGCCCGGCGTCCCGGCTGTAGACCTGGAAGACGCGGTACTCCAGGGGGAGGCCGCCGAGCGGCGCGGAAAGCGGCCGCTGGTAGTGGGGCTCCACCTCAAGCCAGCGCGCGGCGACCGAGCGCGCGGGCGCGCCGTGCACGGGGCCAGCGTTCGGGCTGTGCACCCGCAACGGCGTGGTGTACCCACCGTCGTTCAGTACCTTGACCAGCACGGTCGTCCACCCCTGCTCGACCAAGGTCGGTGGAGAGGCCGCGGGCGTCACCGCGGCCTCCCTGCCCCGGGGCAGGCGGACCGCGCCCAGGCAGTGCGGGTCAAGGGCCTGCTGCACGAGGCGGACCGCCCGGGCGTCGTCCGCCTCGCGCGCGGCCCGGCGCAGGAGGTCCCGGGACTCCGGGGGCAGCGGCGTCCCGAGCCCCTCCAAGGCCTCCTCGACGCGGCGCGCCTGCGCCAGCAGCGGCTGCGCGTCGACGTTCGCCGGCGGCGGCAGTAGCAGCGCGCCGCGTGCGGCCTCGGCGGCGGGCACGCTGCTGCCCGCGGGGGCGGGACGCGGGGTCAGGATGCCCGCGGCGGCCACGAGGAGCGAGGCTAGGGCGGACGCGGCGACGGGGGTGAGGCGTTGCCGCCGCGGGACCGGCGAAAGGGAGTCAGGCATTTTGGTTGTGAGCGGGAGGTAGGCGGCTGCGGCGGCGCGGAGGGTACCCGCATCCGGGGCGGCCGGGGAGTCATGTCGCGGGCCGGGGCGCCCCCGTGTGCGCCCCGGCGAACCGGGCTACTGCGGTGCCTGATCCGGCGGCCACCCGAGCGCGGGGAGCGTCTTCCACTTGCGGCCGTACGGGATGAGCTTGGCGTGCCCGTCGAAGTAGACGGCGTTGTACCCCTGCGAGTGGTTCACGTTCGCCTTGAAGCCGGGCGCGAGCTCCGGGCCGACGATGTCCGGCCCGTTCCACCCGAAGGCGCCGCGCTCCGTGATCAGGATCCGCTCCGACACGAAATCGGACAGTTCCGAGGGCGGCATGTCCTGGAGCCGCCGGTTCTGCCCGTCCGGGTAGCGGACGCAGGCGAACGGCCAGCCTCCCTGGCAGACGTTGTAGATCCAGTTGGGGACCCAGAAGTACGACTGAAGGCCGTGCGCGATGTTCGCCGGCGAGGGATCGTAGCGCCCGTCGGACGGGCAATACCAGATCTGCTGATTCTTGGCGTACGGTCCTACCTGGACGTGCATCAGGAAGCGGTAGAACTCGAGCCCGTAGGTGCACCCGGTGAGCGCCGGCCCCGGGACGCCGGGCAACGTGACGCCGGTCCACGCGGGGTTGACGTAGCCCTGGCACCCGCCCCCGCCGAACGACGAGTACGGGTTCGCCTCCGGGTTATTCTCCCAGTTGTACGACTTGTCGTCGTTGCCCATGGGGAACTCCTCGTCGTAGTCCTGGGCGTACATCTTGATCCCCAGCCCGATCTGCTTCATGTTGGAGAGGCAGGAGACCTGCCGGGCCTTTTCCCGTGCCTGGGCGAAGACGGGAAACAGGATCGCGGCTAGGATCGCTATGATCGCGATCACCACGAGGAGCTCGATCAGAGTGAAAGCGGTGCGTCTACCCAAGGGGAAAGCGCTAGAGCGCCGGGGCGGCACGGCGGCGGGGAAGGTCGGCTGCATAATGGGTCCTCCTCGGAGGCTCTGGGACACGCGCGGCGGGGCGGCGGCGGCGCGGGCGTGCCCGCCGCCGCCCCGCCGCCGCAGGGGCGACGATGGCGCGAGAAGGCTCCTCCGCCCGTCCGGATGCCGGCGCGGGCGCCGGGCGACCCCCGGCGGGGGAGAACCGTACTCGTCTTCGAGTGGCATAGTGTTCACTCCTCCATACGTTCCGCAGTTTCGTTCGCGGGCACGCGCGCTACTGCCCCGCCGCCCGCGGGGGCTGCACGCCGCCCATGCGCTTCTGCAATTCGGCCGTCACCTGGGGCGGCATCGCGGCGGCGCCGCTGCCGGCCGCGCCGGCCGCCGGCGCCACGGGGGGTCGCCCCGCGCGTACGAACAGGAAGCCGGCGACGACGACGACCACGGCGATGATGACGGCGACGGCGACGGCGGGCGACACGTCTTTCTTCACTTGCTCTCCTCCGGTTCCGGCTCCGGACCTGACGGGGCGCCCCTCGCCTCGATCTCTTCGGCCATCGCCTCGATCTCCGCGAAACGGCCCTCCGCCAGCAGGGCCCCGTACTCATAGCGGCGGGACGCGATCAGCTCCCGCCAGAAGGCCCAGGGCGAGCCGGGCTCCCGGCGCCACGAGCCCACCTGGGCGCGCACCAGCGCGGCCTCGGCGCGGGCGAAGGCCCGGCGCGTCCGGCCCGACCAGCCCGGCATCGCGCGGGCGACCGCGGCCAGCCGGTCGGTGATGACCTCCGCGTAGCGTTCCCCCAACTGCGGCGAGGCGCCGCGGCAGAGGGCGTCGTCCGCCCCGTACTCCGGGTCGTCGTCCAGCCGCGCGATCTCCACCAGGTCCGGCTCCAGGTGCCACAGCAGCGACGTCTCGCCAACGCCCGCGTGATCCCCCAGGTAGCCGGCGTCGTGCGCCAGCCAGTACTCGGGCGTGCCCAGCACCGGCACGCCCAGCCGCTCTGTCATCCGGGCGCCGACCTCGCGCACCACGATCTGCTGGTTGTGACCGTAGTGCCCCGTCACGATGACCACGCCCCGGAAGCCGAGGCGGTGGAACTCGTAGCACAGTTTCTCCAGCCAGGGCCGCAGGAGCAGGTTCTCCCACGCCTCCTCCGGCTCCAGGATGACCGTCGCGGGCCGGTCGAGCCCGCCCATGCCGCCGTACACCGGCGGGTGGACCACGCCGCCCCCCGCCTTCGCGGCGGCCCGGCAGCAGAGCGCGTGCGCCTTGAGGCTGTCGAGGCCGAGGGCATTGTGCTCGCCGTGCCACTCGACTGTGCCGAGGGGCAGGAACGCGACCGGCAGAGCGTCGAACGCCGCCCGGTACTGGTGGGGGAGCATCCGCTCCCATCGGGACTCCCCCCGGAATACCCCCGGCGCTTCCGCCATACGTCCCCCTACTCGCCGCCGCGCCGACAACGGAACAGCAGCGCGACGTCGCTGCGAAACCCCATGTCCTGCGTGCCCTGGCCGACGTCGAACGTCAGGCGCGCCTCGCGCATCCCCTCGTCGCGGCTGCGCAGCCACAGCGTCCGCCACTCCTCGGGCCGTCCGGTCAGCCGCGCCGCTGGCTCCAGCCGCAGGTCGAGCCAGCGGTCCCGGCGCCCGGCCGCGCTCGGCGCGTTCGCGCTCGTCACCCGCAGGAACGCAGTGACGCGCGCCTCGTTGCGCACCTGGACGCGGAAGGCGGTCCAGCCGCCCGCCCTTAGCGCCGCCGGCGGCGCGCCCGGCGCCGTCCTATCTGCCTTGACCCGCGACTCCGGATTGATCGTCACCACCACCAGGACCGGCGGAGGCGCCCCGGCAGGGCGCGGAGCGTCCTGCCTCCGCTGCTGCTGTGCCCCCGCGGCGGGGGCGAAAGCCGCCGCCACCAACGTCAGGGCTGCCGCACCCGCCCGCGCACTCACGCGCCCCTCGCCGTGCCCGCGAGGGCGGGCCGGGTCGGGGCCGTGCGGGCAGGATTGCGCACGGGCGGGTGCGGCGTCCCGGCCGGCGAGACCAGCCGGCGCTCCGTCAGGAGCGGGACCGCCAGGACCCGCTGCTCGACGCGCTGCGCCCCGGTGGCGAGGGCGTCGAGCAGCATCTCGCAGCCGATCTCGCCCAGCCGCTCGAAGTCCGGATCGGTCGTCGGGAAGGCCGGACGGAACCGACGCGCCACGTGCAGGTTGTCGAAGCCGAATACGGCGACGTCGGCGGGCACCCGCCGCCCCCGCGCCTCCAGCAGCTCGATCAGCGTCATCGCGTACAGGTCGTCTACCGCGATGATCGCGGTCGGGGGCTCCGGCAGCGCGTCCCACGCGTCTAGCGCCTCACCGAGCGCGCTGGCGTGGTCGAGGCGCGGGTCGACAGCGAAGATCAGTCCCGGGTCTTCGGGGACGCCGTGGTCGGCGAGGGCGTCACGGTAGCCCCGGAGGCGCGACCGCAGCGGGCCGTGGACCACGAAGTCGGCGAACGTAAGCAGGGCGACCCGCTCGTGCCCCTGGCCGAGGAGCCACTCCGCGGCGTCGTAGCCGGCGCGGACGTTGTCGAAGACCACCTGTGGCAGCGGCTGCTCCGGGACGCAGGTGTCCAGCGCCACCAGAGGGACCGAGAAGCGTTCGGCGCGCAGGTAGTCCTCCCCGGCCTGTTCGGCCAGGCGGGGGTAGGGCGTGATGATCAGCCCGCGCGCGCCGGAGGCGATCAGGTCGTGTACCGCCTCGCGCTCCCGTCCCCAGTCGTTTCCGGCGTTGCCCATGACCACGCGGTAGCCGCGGCGGCTGGCGACGCGGTCGATGCCGCGGAACGCGCGCTGGACCAGATCGCCGGCGACGAGCGGCGCGACGTAGCCGATGACCGCCGGATTCCCTGTCCCCGCCGCCGCCTCGTCCGCCACCGCTCCCGGCTCCCCGTCGGCGCGGAAGACGCCGCTGCGCTCCCGCTTGACCAGGGCCCCTTCGGCCGCGAGGGCGGCCAGGGCCTTGCTGATCGTCGGGCGGCTGACGTTGTAGCGCGCCTGCAGCGTCCTCTCGGAGGGCAGCCGCGCTGGTGCCGCGGCCTCCCCGTCCGGGAGCAGCTCCTCCCGGATTCGCCGCATAATCTGTCGGTAGAGCGGGTCCGCCGCCGTGTCCGCCATAAGTCCCCCAGCCTGGTAAGTCCAGGCTCCGCATTTCTGCAACTGGTAAATCCAGTTTCGGCGATTCTACATCCACTCTCACCCCGATGTCAAGGGTTTTTTGCGCGATTATTGAGGCAAAGAAAGTTCCGACAGCGATAACTCAGGATTTGGCAAAACCAGTGGTAGAATCTGGATTTACCAGATAATGTGGCGAAAAGCGGGGCCAGGAGTCCGCCGGGGGCGGAAGGGAGGGCGAGGGATGGAAACGGCGGAAGAGGTGCGCGCCGGCGCGGCGGCGGGGGCGGCGCGAAGGCGCAGGTGGCCGGCCGGGAGCGCGGCCGAATGGGTCTGCTTAGAGGGCTGCGAGGAGGACGCGAACCTGTATCTCGAGTTCGTCCACGACTTCCACGCCGACGCCGCCGGCACGGAGGGGGAGGACGGCGCGGTTCTGTGGCTCGTCATCTCCGCGGTGACCCAGTACCGGGCGTGGGTCAACGGCGTGCCGATCGGCCGCGGCCCCGCGGTCGGCGATACCGGCTCCCTGTACTTCTTCGACCGCCTTCCCATCCCGGCCGCGGCCCTGAAGCCGGGGGCGAACCGGCTCGCCGTGCTAGTCTTCCACGACGGCGCGAGAACGCAGACCGTCCAGGGCTTCCGCTACGGCCGTCCCGGCCTGATCGCCCGCGTCGAGGACGCCCGGGACGGCCGCGAACTTGCCGCGACCGGCGGGGGAGAAGCGCGAGGCCAGTTCGCGGACCGCTGGTGGGTGCGGCGCTCCCCGGTCTTCTCGCCGCTCGCTGCGCAGTTCAGCCAGTGGGGCGGCTGGCGACAGTCCTACCACGGGGAGCGCGAGGACGGCTGGGAGTCGCCCGAGTACGTCTGCGCCCCGGACGGCGGCTGGCGCCCCGCCCGCGCCCTCGCCCCGCCGGAGTCCGACCGGTTCGTGGCCCGTCTCGCGCCGCTCGACGTCCCGCCGCTGGCGGCGGAGACGCTCCGTCCCGTGCGTCTCGCGGCGGCCCTCCCCCTGCTGGGTTCAGTCTCGCTGCCGGAGTCCCTCGCGCCGGCCCTCGGCGGCGCGACCGCGGCCGCCTACCGGGGCGAGCCGATCGCGGTCGCGCCGGGCGAGCCGGGCGCCATGCCCTCCCTCATCTTCGACTTCGGGACCGTCGTCGTCGGCTACCCCGAGTTTTGGGTGGACGCCGGCGATGGCGGCGGAGGCGCCGGCGAGTGCGTCTACGAGGTCTGGTACGGCGAGACGCTGGAGATGTTGCGCTCCGACGTCGTGCGCCCCGGCCGCTCCGGCGTCTGGCGCTCCTTCCAGCGGCGCGCCTACCGGTACCTCAAGGTCGCGTTCATCGGGCTTGCCGGGCCCGTTACCCTGCGCGCGGTCTCCCACGATCAGTCCTGGTACGACTACGACGGGCGGGGGCGCCTCCGGATCGAAGGAGACGACGAGTTGGCGCGCATCGTGGACGTCTCGCGGCACACGCTGCGCGTCAACACCTCCTACCACTACGAGGACTGCCCGGTCCGCGAGCAGGCGTGCTGGATACTCGACCTGCGCGTGATGTCGCTCATCAACCTGTACCTGTTCGGCAACCCGGAGTTGACGGCGCGCTGCCTGCGGCAGGCGTTCGCGCTGCAGCGGGCCGACGGCTCGCTGCCCTCGACCGGTCCCAGGGACAACGACTGCTTCCACCTCGACTTCCTGTTCCACCTCGCCGCCGCCCTGCGTGAATACCACGACCACACCGGCGACGCCGCACTCGTCGCCGAGTTGTACCCAGCCGTCGAGCGGATGCGGGCGTTCGTCGAGACCTACCGCGACCCCGTCGACGGGCTGCTCGACAGCGACCGGGGCCGCACCGCCCCGTACATCGACTGGAGCGACCGGATCGAGAAGCTGGGCAAGACCACGGTCCTGAACGCCCTGTACCGCTGCTTCCTGGACGACGCGGCCGCCCTCGCCGCGTTGCTAGGGGACGCCGCGGCGGCGCGCCAGCGCCGGGCGGAGGCGGAGGCGGTCGCGGCCGCGGCGGACGCATTGCTCTACGACCCGGCCGCAGGGGTCTACCGCGACGCCTGGCGCGGCGGGCGCCTGCTTCCGACCGTGTCGCAGCAGGCGAACCTGGCGGCCCTCGCCGCGGGATTCGCCGGCGACCGGGCGCGCGCCATCCTCAAGACAGTCTGGGACGAGGGCGGCGAGGCGTACCCGCGCCCCTTCGGCCCGTCGTTCTACCTGCTCGTCTTCGAGGCGCTACACCGCCTGGGCCGCCCGGACGCCATCCTGGACTCCCTCCGCGACTACTGGGGCGAGATGCTCCGCCGCGGCGCGACGACGTGGTGGGAAGTCTTCGACCGGACCACGCCCGCCTGGGTCTACCCGCACACCTTCCTGGGAAACGTCCCGACCTACGAGATGGACCACATACCGATCTCCGCGTGCCACGGCTGGAGCGGCGTCCCCGGGTACGCGGTGCCCCGCTACCTGCTCGGGGTGGACCTGTCAAGCGTCGCCGCGGGCCGGATCGAGGTCCGCCCCGCCGTGCCCGCCGTCTGGCCCCGCGTCGAATACGCCATCCCCGTCCGCGGGCCGCGGACCGGCGGGATGCTGCGGTTGGAGTTCACCGCCGCCCGCCCCGGGGGCGCGTGGGACGTCCGCGTGCGAGAGGCCCCGCGTGGCGTGGAGGTGGCGGTGCTACCGGGACCGAATATCGAGCCCCGGATTGGGAGGGCGGGGGCATGACGACGGAGGAGCGGCAGGAGCGGCGCGTGCGCGTCGCGCTGTGCCAGGTGGAGACGCGCCCCTGGGACCTGGACGGCAACGCCGATCGGCTGCTCGTGGCCCTGGACCGGGCGGCCCGGGAGGGCGCGGAGCTGGCGGTCACGCCCGAGTGCGTCTTCCACGGCTACGGAGACCCGCCGCCCGGCGAGCACGTCCGGGGGCCCCTGCTGGATGCGGCGGAGAGGCTGGAGGGTGGCCCGCGGGTGCGCGCCGTGCGCGCGGCCGCCGCGCGCCACGGCATGGATGTCGTCCTCGGCTTTGCGGAGCGCAGTGACGATGGCGCGCGCCTGCACAACACTGCGGCCCTGATCTCCGGCCGCGGCCCCGATGCGGGCGGGGTCGTCTACGCTTATCGCAAGGTCCACTGTCGCCCGTTCGAGTCCGCCGAGCACCAGGGGGCGTTTACCCCCGGCGACGCCTTCCACGTCGCCGCGCGCGAGTACGCGGGGGGAAGGTCCCGCGTCGGCACCTTCATCTGTTTCGACCGGGAGATTCCGGAGTCGGCCCGATGCCTCCGGGCGCTCGGGGCCGAACTGATCGCCTGCCCGCTGGCCACCCCGACCTACGACCTGTACCGTCCCCCCGGTGAGGGCCGCGCCGACAACGAGGTCATTACCCGGGCGCGGGCCGCGGAGAACGAGGTGTACATCGCCGTGGTCAACCACGCCGGCAGGTTCAACGGCGGCAGCCTCGTGGTCGGCCCGCTCGGCGAGCCGGTCGCGCAAATGGGCTCCCGGGCCGGGGTCCTCGTGGTGGACCTTCCCCTCGGTCGCGTCGCCGAGCACCACCACGCCGACCCGCTCGGATGGATGGGCTGGGGCTACCGCCGGCCCGCCGTCTACGACCGCTACCTCGGCGTCAAGGCGGCACCAGCGCCCCCGTAGGCCCGAGAGGCGCAGCGCGTCACCGTTCCACATGTCGGTGCTGTCGCGAGTCCGCGCCCGCCCCCGGTCATCCTGGTCGAGTACTGCCGCCCCGGCAGGCAAATTCGCTGGCTCCGGGATCGGTACCGACGTTGCGGGGGCTGTCAGCATCCTGCCTATACGCGCCTGCAAGCCCACGGGACACAGCCGAACCGGTGATTCTCCTTCTAATTGTTGCTAAATGGTTACTGTTTTGTTGTCAAGCGATAGTCGGACAAGCCAGTGCGGGATCAAAGGGTTTCTTGGACTTGAGCACTCCGAAGGCAAGGTTCAGCAGTTTGCGCGCGCATCGCCGCCCCCAGGATGACCATCGGCCGCTTGCCGCCCGCGCGCGGTCAGTCGCTCCTTCAGCGCGCGCAGGGCGGGGTTGTGGCGCGGCGCGCAGCCCCACCATGGCCGGGAAGTACAGGGCGTAGCGCGCGCGGACGTTGAGCGCAGGCGCGAACGCCCCATCTTGGACAGATGCGCGCTTGCGGCCGCGCACCGAAGAGCCGGACAGGCACGGACGCGGGCACAGCACAGGCCGGCGAAGGCCACGACCTGCTTGGCGGATTCGAATCGCCCCACTTCCCCCAACTCGGCCAGGAGCGCGCGAGCACGCGCGCGGGCGAGCACCGCTGCCGTCGTCTTGCCGATCCCGGGGATAGTCTCCAGGAGGTCCGACTGCGCGCGCTCCTTGAGCCCCGCATGCGCGCTGGTCGATGTGCTGCCGGATCAGCCGCCCGGTGGTGGCGACCTGCGCGCTCGCTCAGCACGGAGAGCACCGCTTCTATAGAGTCCCCGACCGCGCCGACGGCACCTTCGAGGCGGTTGCCCTCCATCTGGTGCGCCTGGCGTAGGGTTTCCCGGCGCTTGACGAGTGCCTGCGCGCGCGCGCAGGGCGGCCGCCTCTTCCGAAGGGGGAACCCAGGGCCGGGGCCGGTGGGCGCGGGCGGCAGGACCGGGCGATGCGGGCGGCCCGGGCGGCGTCCGCCTTGTCCGTCTTTGTGCGGGAGAGTTCGCGCGCGCTCCGGGCGAACGCGCGAACCGCCGCCGGGTTGACCACTATGTTGACCACGCGCTGACGGTGTAGCCGCGCCCGTACAGGTAGCCCGCCAGCGCGCACTAGCGGGAGCGCGCCCGTCCGTAATGGGCGGTCGCTTCCATACACGCGTGCGCGCAGTACTGCCGCGGGGGCGTCGACGGCGGGGACGTCGGTCGTGGCCGTCAGCGCTGCTGGCGCAGCAGCCAACGCTCCAGTCTGCGGAAGCCCTCCCCGTCGTTCGCGAATCGCCCGGGCTTGCTCTTGCCGTCGGCCGTAAGCGAGCAGCGCCGCGTCGAAGGTAGCCTTGGCAAGGTAGCCTTGGCGATGTCCACGCCCAGATAAGTCGTGGTCGTACTTGCGGCCGTGGTGGTGCCTCCTGCGCGGGATCGGGAATGGGCGACGGTTCTTCGGGTCTCGCTCGGTAGTCACCGATGTCTATGCAGGCTCAGCCCGACTCGAGGCGGCCTCAGTTACTGTCCGGCTTTCGTGAGCGAGTAGGTCGGGTCCTGGGCGCGCTCCATTTTGGCAGGCTTGCGCAACAGCCTCCGGTCGTTTAGGGCGTCACCACAGCCCAAAGCCATAATACAACGGTGGTTTTTGACACAGATCTACCGGACGTGCCTTTGCCGCGTCCGGCGTGCCCACATACCGGACGCGCCGCGCCGGAAGAACCCCCCGGCCGGTACAACTGGCCGGGGGGGTCTCGGCGGAAGGGGATTACGACGAAGCCACGCTCACCAACGCCCTGCTCCTACCCGGGGGCGGGCCGTTTCCCCGGTTAGGAGCAGGGCGAGCGTGGCAGCGATGCAGGAGGCCCCCTCGGGCTGGCGATCCCGGTGCTAGCTTGGGGCTAGTTTGGGGCTAGTTCGGGGCTGTTTCGGTGCCGCTTTCCTGCCGCTTCGCCTCGCGGTACGCCTCCCAGCGCCGCCGGTTCGCCGCGGCGATGCGCTCCCGCCCCTCCGCGCTCTTCGGCCCCGTGGACAGGCCGCCGTGCATCCGGCAACGTTCCCTCCCGGGCACGCAGCGCGCGGCGCAGGGCGTGCCCTTGCGGGTCCTGGCCCCGCACTCCGGGCGCAGGGCCCTCGGCGGGTCGGAGACCGACAGCCGGACCGCCGGCGTCCCGTCCGCGCCCCGGTGCCGGAAGACGGCGACGCGGCGGCCGCCCGCCTCCAGGCGCTCCACCGCGGCGCGCACCGCCGCCCGCGGGTCCGCCATAGCGCCTGTTCTTGGGCCTGACTCCCCTTCCCCGGGTGCGGTGGCTATCGCACCTCTCGCGCGGCCACCGTGGGCATGCGTGCAGATAGGGAGCGCGGTGGTGCCGATTCCGCCACCCCGCGGCTGGCGACCCCTATGATCTCGTAGATCGCCGGGATGTGGGTACACAGTACCTGATGTCCCCCAACACCCCGTGGTTCCTCGTCGCCGGGGGGCTGCTCGTCCTGATGGCGCTGTCCGGTTCCGTTCTCAAGCGCCTGCCGCTCTCCGCCGCCGTGTTGTACCTGCTGGCGGGCGTCGCCGTCGGCCCGTCCGGCCTCGGCCTGCTGCGCCTCGACCCGGTGCGCGACGGCGCGCTACTGGAAGTGCTGTCCGAGGTCGCCGTCACGGTGTCTCTGTTCACGACGGGGCTGAAGCTGGGGCCGGCCCTCTCCGACCGGCGCTGGTGGATCCCCCTGCGCCTGGCCACCGCGTCGATGGCACTGACCGTGGGGTTGATCGCGCTCGCGGGGGTGTTCCTGCTCGGCCTGCCCCCCGGGGCGGCGGTGTTGCTCGGCGCGGTCCTCGCCCCCACCGATCCGGTGCTCGCTTCGGACGTGGCGGTGGAGCACTACGAGGACCGCGACCGGCTGCGCTTCGGCCTCTCCGGCGAGGCCGGGATGAACGACGGCACCGCCTTCCCGTTCGTGATGCTGGGCCTGGGCCTGCTGGGCCTGCACGGCCTGGGCGAGTGGGGGTGGCGCTGGCTCTCGGTGGACGTGCTGTGGGCCGTCGCGGCGGGGCTGGGGAGCGGGTACGGACTCGGCTGGCTGGTCGCCCGCCTGGTCCTGTACCTGCGTCAGGAGCACCGGGAGGCGCTGGGCCTCGACGAGTTCCTGACCCTGGGCCTGATCGCGCTCTCATACGGGCTCGCCCTGTTGATCCACTCGTACGGCTTCCTGGCCGTATTCGCCGCCGGCCTGGCGCTGCGGCGCACGGAGCGGCGCGAGACGGCAAAGGCCGCGGAGGCGGGCGTCGCGCCGCCGGCCGACGTACGGCTGGCCGAAGCGGCGGAACAGGCGGCGGAACAGGCGGAGGGGGGGCAGGCCGCCGGCGCCGTTGAGATCGGCGCCGGCGGCGAAGCGGCCGCGACCGACCCATTGCGGGCCCCGGCGCACCTGGCCGGCGCGGTGCTGTCGTTCAACGAGCAGTTGGAGCGCATCGGCGAGGTGACCCTGGTACTGCTGGTGGGCGGGATGCTCGGCGGCATGCTCGCCGCCGGCCCCCTTCCCGCCGCCGCGCTCTGGTTCGTCCCCCTGCTGTTCGTACTGATCCGCCCGGCGACGGTGCTGCTGGGGCTGCTCGGCTCGCGCACCGGGCGCGACCAACGCGTGCTGATCTCCTGGTTCGGCATCCGGGGCATCGGCTCGGTCTACTACCTGACCTACGCCATCAACCACGGCCTCCCGGAGCCGCTGGCGCGCGAGATCACCGGCCTGGTCTTCGCCACGATCGCGGCCTCGGTCTTCTTCCACGGCATCTCCGTCACGCCCCTGATGGCTCGGTACCAGGAGCGTCACGTCCGCGGCAGTGGCGGCGGGTGAGCCGCGCGCAATTCGCCTCTCGAATTTCGGGGAATAAAAGGGGGATGCCTCTGTGCCTTCGCCCATTCGGGTCGTGCGGGCGGTTGGGCGGAGCCGTACGGACGGCGGCAGGCAGGCGGACAGGCAGGCGCGTAACAGGCGCGCAACGCAACGCCCTTCGGGGCGTCGGCCGCGCGGCCTGCATTTCACGGCGAGCTCTGGCAGCTCGGGGAGGGGCGGGAAGACGATGTGGGTTCGCAATCAGAAGGGCCGGCTGGTGAACCTCGACCACATGGTGCTGGTCGAGGCCGCGCCCGCCCGCGGCGACAAGCACTACGTGCGCGCGCAGGGCGCGACCAAGGACGGCGAGGAGGACCTCACCGGTCCCCTCTCCCCGGAGGAGGCGCGGGACATCGTGGACCGGATCGCCGCCTCGCTGAACGCCCTCGACGTGACCCGGGCCAGGGTGAAGCAGTCCGTGATCTGAGCCGGCGGGCCCGACTTGAACGGCCCGAGCGGCGGGGGGCCCAGAGGGCCAGACTGGCTGCCGGAGGAGGTCGAGGCGGCCGACTACGGCGGGTCGGCCAGTACGTGCACTAGTACCTCTCGCGCACCCACTTCCCAGCCGTGACGGACTCACGAGACCCAAGGCCCGGGCGGGCCTTGGGTCTCGTGCACGCCAGGCGGCCTTTGGGCCTTGAGGACCTTCCAGACCCCGCGCGGGAGCAGTACTGGCGCCTGCGGGTACAATGCGCGACATGGACGACGATTCCACGGACGCCGCCCGGCGTACCGACACCGGTGATGCCGTGGGGCTCGGTCCCGGGAACGAGGACGAAGATTTGCCGCTGCGTGTGCGCACCTACGGGCGCGCGGGCCGCGCGTTCGTGGAAGCCGCGGGCGACGTGGACCTGGACACGGCCGGCCGGCTGCGCGACGCCCTGACCGGGGCGTGCGAGGCCGTCTCGGCCGCGGACACGCCGGCGGGGCGCACGGTCGTGGTCGACCTGCGGGGGGTCGAGTTCATGGACTCGGCCGGCATGGCCCTCCTGGTCCGCGTCAGCACCGAATTCCTGGGCCGCTGCACCGTCGCCCTGATCGTCGCCGAGAACAGCCAGCCCGCGTACGTCGTCGGCCTGTGCGGCCTGGACCGCTTCGTCCCCGTCGGCCACTCCCCCGAGGAGCTGCCGGGCGAGCCCAGCACCGCCGCCGACCCCGCCGACCCCGCGGAAAGGGAGTAGCTGACGTAGTCGCCCGCCTGAAGTGTAGCAGCTTCCCCTCCCCTGCCACCGCCGGCACCGGGAGTCGCTCCGGGAGCGCCGGGAGGTGTCCGCGGGGGTCGCGGCGTACCGTAAGGCCATGTCGCCAGCGCCGGAGAGCGAAGGCAGCCACGGCCCCGCCGCCGGAGCCCCCCTCCCCGCCCTCGTCGCAGTTGCGAACGACCTGTTCGTGGTCGCGATGGCCCTTCTTCAGCAGCGGCAGTTCGCGCAGGGCTACCTCGACGCCGCCTTTCATACCCTGTCGGCCGCCATGCACTTGGCGGGCAGCGCGGGCGACCTGCTCCTTGTGGCGGCGCGGGCGGACGAGCAGCTGCGCTGGATCGACGCTAACGCCGCAGACTACTTCCACTCCCGCGCGGGCGCGCGGCAACTAAGGTGGCGAGCATCTGGAAGGTGCTGGGCGAGACCGCCCGGCGACAGGCCAGACTGGTCTCCGCGGAGGTTCGGACCCGGTACGCCGCCGCCGCAGCCACGTAAGGCACCCCAGTCCGAGTGCCAGCAACAGGCGTCCTCCGGCAGCAGCGTCGCGCGCGAAAGATGCGCTCGCTCCGGCCGAGGTCGACGCCGGGACCCGGCGGTGGGCGGAGGCGCGGAGCTCGTGCGCAGGGAGATGGAATGGCTCGAGCAAAACCTGGGCACCCGGGAACACGCTCGCTCGTTTTAGGGACACTAGTGGAACAACAGCGGTGGGGCGGCGGGGGTATCTGAGGCACTGGCGCGGGGACTCGCCCGCGTGGGGACCGGTCGGGCGGGGTATACCTGTGGTGAAGCCGCCGGGCGCGCGCGCGTACGGGGCAGCGCCTTCAGTGGGGCAGCGCCTTCAAAGGAGGCAACGATGGACGACGAGCATGCGGGTGCCGAGCAGCCGCGCGGCGCGCGCGACCTGCTGGGCCTGCCGGTCTACACGATCGCCGAGGGGCGGCATCTGGGCCAGATCGACGCCCTGCTGGTGCGGCGCGAGGACCGCGTCGTCGCCCAGGTGCGCCTGCGCCACGGCCTGCTGGGCCGGCACCGGCTCCTGCCGTTCGCCGCGCTCCGGACCGTGGGCGAGAACATCGCGCTGGTGGACAGCGCGGCGGCCGCGGACAGCGCGGCCGCCGCGGACAGCGCCGGGCTGGACACGGACCTGGTCGGCCGGCCCGTCCTAACGCCGGGCGGGGAGCGGGTCGGCGAGCTGGCGGACTTCGGCGTCGACACCGCCAGCGGCAGGATCACGGTCTTCCGGATCCGCCCGGACGCGGGCTTTCTGGGGCACCTGGCGGCGCTGGTCAGGAGCGAGGTCGTCCTTCTTCCCGAGGGGGTCATCCACGGGCTGGGGGCCAGCGCGGTGATCCTGCGGGACGAGGGGGTAGCCCTCCTGAGGCACCCCCCGCCCGGATCGGGGCCCGCGGCGGAGCAGGAACAACCCCTGACGCAGGGGCCGCCGCCGGCAGCCGCTCCGTAAGCTGCCGGACTTCCGCCCCTACCGGCGCTGGGCGAGGAGCAGGCAGGCGTCGTCGCGCAGGGCGCCGCCGCCGTGGGCGCGCGCGCCATCCAGGATGGAGCGACCCGTCTCCCACAGCGACTCCGCCCGCCCGCGGGCTGCCCGGGCGCACTCGATCAAGCCCTCCGGGCCGAAGAACTCATTCCCGCGGCGCGCTTCGGTGATCCCGTCCGTCAGCAGGATCAGGGTGTCGCCGGGCTCCAGGCGCAGAGAGGTGACGCTGTACAGCTCCTGGGAGCGGACCCCGAGCGGCAGCCCCGACGGCTCCACCGCCTCGCCCGCGCCGTTCGCCCGCAGGACGATAGGCGACTCCGCGCCCGCCGACACCACCGCGCACTCGCCCGTCGCGGGCTCGATCAGCGCCATCGACAGGCAGACGAATGACGCGTCCTCCATCGCGTTCGGCGCGAATGCCCGGATGTCGCAGACGTAGTCGTTCAGGCGCGAGGCGATGGAGGCGGGAGAGTGCGGGTACTCGCGGGCGAAGGCGCGTAGCACCTCCTTCACCTGGATCGTGCGCGCCGCGGCGGAAAGCCCTTTGCCGGTCGCGTCCGCGACCGCGATCAGGACCCGGTCCTGCGGCAGCAGGAAGGCGTCGAAGAAGTCTCCCCCGACCTCCGCCTCTGCCGAGGCGGCCTCGTACAGCGTGGCGAGCGACAGGCCGGCGAAGGCGTCCCCGGCGATCTCCAGGGTCAGCGGACGCTGGAGCGCGTCGGTGATGTGCCGCTCCCGGGCGAGCGCCGCTTCCAGCGCGGCGTTCGCCGCTTCGAGCTGCCGCCGGGCGGACGCGGCCGCGTCCGCCAGCTCCTGCTGCCGGACGCAGGCGATCACCAGCGCCTCGTTGACCTCGCGCAGGAGGTCAGCCGTCGGTTCGGGTTCCGGCATCGGTGGTATCCTCTCCTCGCGCCTCCGCGGCGTCCGGGGCGGTACGCCGCGTGGGAAAACCGGAGAGGATGCCCCGGTACTCGCGGAGTGCGTCGCCGACCACCAGGCCGCCGGAGGTGACGCTGTAGAGCCGCATCTCCTTGCTGTGGTTCCCGCGCCTCGTCTTGACCACGAGCAGGACCTTTTGCAGCTGCCCGTCCAGTTCGACGTAACGCTGGAGGATGATGTCGTCGGTCAGGAACGAGATCTCGTGGGGGCTGAAGCGCAGGTCGGTGAAGGACCCGGGTAGTTCCACCGTGTTCAGCACGGTCACGCCAATCCCGGTGAGCGCCCCGACCATCCGGTACAGCGACTCGCGAAAGTCCGCACGAAATCCCGGGGCGAGCGCCAGCTCGAAGCCCGAGAGCGAGTCGATGACCACGCGCTGCGCGCCGATCCGTGCGACCGCCTCCCGGACCTCGTGCAGCGTCTCGTCCACCGACAGGTCCAGCGGGCGCAGGTAGATCACCTCAAGCATCCCCTCGTCGATCATCCGGCCCATCGCGAGGTCCAGACCCTCGGCGCGCGAGACGTACTCCGCCGGGTGCTCCTCGAAGACCACGATCACGCCCGGCTCGCCGTTGCGGACCCCCTCGGCGATGAACTGGGTGCAGAGCGCGCTCTTGCCCGATCCGGCGGGCCCGGCCACCAGCGCGGAGTCGCCGGCCGGGAGGCCGCCGCCGAGCATCTCGTCGAGTCCGGGGACGCCGGTCGAGATGCGGCGCAGGGGCCGGGGCCGCGCCTTCTTCTCGACCAATCCGAAGGAGCGCGGGAAGACCTGGAGGCCCTGCCCGGTGATGCGGAAGGTGTGCAGGCCCGGCTCGGACGCCTGCCCGCGCATCTTCATCACCTGGAGTTTGCGGACCGTGGAATTGCGCTCGACGTTCTGAGAAAGCCACAGGAGGCCGTCGGCGACGGTGAAGACCGGGTTCTCGCGCATCTCCCCCTCCTGGTACTCGCCCACCAGGAAGGTCGTCGCCTGCCAGCCCGTCAGGTGCAGCGCGAGCCGCTGCACGAACCCCTGAAGCTCGGCGTCGGACCGCCGCCCGTCGCCGCCGGAGGCCCCCACCCAGTGTACGATGCTGCGGAAGGAGTCCACGACGACGACGGCAGGGCTGGCGCTCTCCACCTCGCGCACGATGGTCTCCAGCACCGCTTCGAGGTCCTGCTCTAGCACCACCTGGCCGAGGTGGACGAAGCGCAGGGGCGCGTCCGCGCCCCCCAGCTTCGCCGGGTCGAAGAAGTCGAACTGCTGCTGGTAGCGCAGGACCTTGAGCGGCGGCTCGCCCAGCACGGTGAAGTACAGGCCCGGGCGTTCGCGCGTGGCGTTGGCGAACAGTATCTGCTGCGCGAGCGTGGTCTTGCCCGACCCGGGCATTCCGGCGATCAGGTTGAAGGAGTACTCCGGCAGGCCCCCGCCGAGGACGGCGTCCAGGCCCGGTACGCCGGTAGGCAGCTTCCGGATGACGACCTTCCCCGGCGCGGCGCGGGACTCGTCCGGCGCGCGTGGCGGCGTGTGTGGTGCGTTCAGATCGGTCATCGCGTTCCTCGTCCCATCGTTTCGTCCGGACGAACGTGCATTTCGTTTTTATCGCTGCCGGTGCTGCTGGTGCCGAGAGGGTCCCGCCCGGCGGCGGGAGGGAGCGCGTCCGCCTCGGGCCAAACGCTGTGCACGAGGCGCCGGGTGAGGTCCGGGCCGAGGAACGCTTCCAGCAGTCCGAGGAAGTGGGCCAGGGTCGCGACGATGCCGCCGTCCGCTTCGGCGACGGAGCCGTCCGTCCGCGCCGCAGCTGCCGCCGATAGGCCCGTAAGGGAGCCGTCGCTCCGGACTTCTACGATTCGGAGCCAGGGGAATTCCGCCTGGGCCAGGGTCACCGCGCGTCTCACGAGGACCCGGAAGCCTTCCGGTCCGAGGACCTTCGAGAGGTGAAGGCGTAGTTTTTCGAAGGCCCGCTCTGCCGCGTCCGCTGACACCCCTGCGCCCCCGGCCTCGTCCGCCAGCAGCAGCCGAGCCAGTGCCTGCACCCCGGCCTCGGGGAGCGGGGTCATGCGCGGTGGTACCCCCTGCCGCAGCTCGCGCCGAAGGCATCGCAGCCTGGGGCCCTTGCCTGCTGCGGGGCCGGTACGCAGGAAATGTTCGGTGAGGGGCGGTTCATCAGGGTGTTAGGTCCGGGCTCCGTGCCATCGATACCACGCCGCGTCCCCCAGCAGGGATAGCCGCCCTGACGAGCGGGTTCGAAGCGCCGACGAGTGGTAACTCCTGACCCGAACAGGACGCGTTCTGACCGGAGATCACGATATTCTCCCCAAGATCACGTTACCACGTTTCCCTTGACAATTTGTTAGCTGCGGCGCGGGCGGCGGCGTCCGCTTCCGCTCCTTCGTCCTCGCGCTCGTCGCGATCTCTGGGCGGGGGCGTACACGCCGTCCCCCGTGCTGCTCTCTCCCGACGCGTCTCCCGCGCAGACGCCCAAACTCCCCCCGACGCGCGCTGCTTCGTCGGGGGGAGTATTGTCGAGCTAGTTCCGCGTGCCGCAGCGCAGGGCGGCGGCGGCGGTCGCATCTATCGCAGAGCGGTGAGGGCGCGGCTTACCCGCAACGGGTGATCGAGCATGATGCCGAACTCCGCCCCCTCCTTCAGGTCCACCTTCTGGAACGACGACTTGTCCTTCTGAGACTCGCTGTATAGGTAGCCCGCGAGCGCGCCGACGAGGCCTCCCGTGATGGCGCTGCCGCTCTTGTTCTTCAGCAGGTAGCCGACCACCGCTCCGCCGGCGGCCCCGTAACCGATGAACTTCGCCGTGTCCCGCTTGCCGCCACCCTGCTTGCCCACCAGCCGGCCGGAGGCGTCCTCCCGCACGTCCCGCTCGTTGAGACCGTACAGGCCGCCCGAAACGTTCTGCCACGCGCCGTTGCGCTCGATCACGCCGAAGCGGATGTTGATGATGCCCGGCTGCGTCTTGCTCGCCTGCTGGACCTCGGTCACCCGGCCCACGAAAGCGGTCTCGCGGTCGAGGCCGCTGCGGTCGTCGTCGGTCACCTGTACGCGGATGCGGTCGCCGACGCGCGTCGTTTCTGAGTTCAGGCCTTCCAGGAGGCGTACTTTCACCACCGTCCCCGCCGGTACGCTCTGCGCCCGGGCCGGACCCACCGTCAGGAGCGCGAACGCCAGGGCCGCCCAGAGCAACCCGGCGAAGAGAGCCGTCCGCGGACGTAGTTTGCTTGACATGGTATTCCTTTTTATGTGTGGAAAGGCACGGTTAAGGCACGGTCCCAGGGGCAGTCCTGCCGTACGCGGCTGCTGCCTGGCCCCTCGCACAGAGGTACGACCGGGGAAGCCGGTGTAGGGCGTCGCTGCCCGCGCGGCATTGGTAGTGGCGGTAGTAGTAGGCGTCGGGAGACCGCGGCGCGCAGTCTCGGTTTCCCGCGTCGCCTTGGCAACGAGGACACCCCGCGGGGTAGGGCAGACCGGCCGCGCGCTCCCGGTTGGGGTACCGATACCGGGGTCTGAGGGGAAGAGACGGTCACCATCGTCTTGCGGACGGATGCGGCGGCAATCTCATGTCTACTCCTTATATTCCCCCCTGCCGATCCGTCCAAACAAGCAGGCAGTACGCCGCCTTCGCCCTGCCCGCCATCGGGAACAGCCTCCGGCACGACCAGGCGGGCAGGGCGCGCGCATCCGGACGCGCATTTCGCCGCGGAAGGGGGGGCGACCATCCCCCGGGCTGCAATCGACGATAACGCGGTCGGGCAAACCAAAGCCCGAGAACCGCCGGTCGGGCACGACGTGATACCATACGAGTAATAGACCGCGCGCATGGGCACGTTGCCCATGCGCGTTTTCTTTTCCGGAGGCGGGCGACCGGTCACGGGTGACGGGTCCTCGCAGTTACTATCTCCCGTTTCCCGCGGGTCCCCCGGAACGCGGGGCGCGCAGGCGGCCTCGGCGGGAACGAAGAGCGAAAGCAGCGTAGCCTTCCATGCCACTCGAAACGTACTCTCAGGACATCGTGGACACGGTGCGCGAGCCCCTGCTCATACTCGACACCACCCTGCGCGTTCACACCGCGAACCGCGCCTTCTATCAGACATTCCAGGTGTCTCCCGGCGAGACCGAGCACCACCTCATCTACGAGCTGGGCAACGGCCAGTGGGACATCCCCGACCTGCGCCGACTCCTGGAGGACGTGGTCCCCAAGAGCTCGGTATTCAACGACTTCGAGCTGGTGCACACCTTCCCCGCCATCGGCCGCCGCGTGATGCTGCTCAACGCCCGCAAGCTCAAGGCCGGCAACCACGGCGAGCTGCTCGTGCTCGCCATGGAGGACGTCACCGAGCGCAGACGCGCCGAGGAGGAGGTGGCGAAGGCCATGGAAGCCGCCGAAGCCGCCAACCGCACCAAGAGTCTGTTCCTGGCCAACATGAGCCACGAGCTGCGCACGCCCCTGAACGCGATCCTGGGGTACTCCGAGATGCTGCAGGAGGAGGCCGCCGACCAGGACGTCCAGGAGTTCCTGCCCGACCTGCAGCGGATCCACGCCGCGGGCAAGCATCTGCTGTCGCTGATCAACGATATCCTCGACCTGTCGAAGATCGAGGCGGGCAAGATGGAGCTCTACCTGGAGACGTTCAGCGTCCCCCGGCTGATCCAGGAGGTCGTGGAGACTACCCGGCCCCTGGTCACCGCGAACGGGAACACGCTGCGCGTGCAGTGCCCGGCGGACCTGGGCACGATGCACGCCGACATGACGAAAGTGCGCCAGAGCCTGTTCAACCTGCTGTCCAACGCGGCCAAGTTCACGAAACAGGGCGCGATCTCGCTGGA
>DATLHN010000345.1:0-8160 GCA_035539875.1 Armatimonadaceae bacterium | reverse complement strand
CCCGGCGGACGGCGAGGCGGACAGCTTCGCCACCGCCAACGGGAGCGTGGAGAACTGGGTGCTTCTGCCCTACGGGATCGCGAACCGCGACGACGCCCAGGACAAGCCGTACTACATCAACAACTACTACGGCGGCGGGATCAACCTCAGCTACACCGTGCACGACGGCTCGATCTTCGCCAGCGCGAAGGACCTGCCCCTGAACGCGCAGATCGAGGTGACGCTGACGCCGGACGGCCCGCTGCTCGACGGCAGCCGGGGGCGCACGTTCGTGATCCGGAAGCCGATCGCGGAGGACGGCATCAACGGGCTGAGCGTCAACAACATCCCGGTCGGGCAGTACCGTATCGCGGCGCGGCTCCTGCCGCCCGGCGGCGGCGGGGCGGCGACGCCACTGCGGATGCGGGAGGTCGGCCCCAACGGCGGCAGCGCCTTCGGCATCGAGCCGAAACAGGCGACCGGCACGGCGACCCTGCTTCTGCGCCCCACCAGCGCGAACGCGGAGCGGGCGGGCGCGGCGCACGGCAACTGGGACACTATCGCCCTCAAGCTGGAGCGACCGGCGGAGTAGAACCGCCGCCTGACCCGGGCCTCCCCGCGCGAGCGGCGAGCGGGGAAGCCCGGGTCAGGCGGCGAGGGCCTCGGCAGCCAGCGGTTCCGCGGCGGCCAGTGGTTCCGCGGAGGAACGGGCGAGGACGGCGCGGGCGAAGGCGAGCAGCGCGGGGACGGAGCGCCCCTGGGAGGGGGACAGGGCGACGGCGACGCGGACGACGAGCGGCTCACCGACAGCGCCCGCGGTCGCCACGAGGACGTCTTCGAGCCGTACCGCGACCGCCTGGGCGTGCTCCTCGCGCGTGTTGGGCAGGAGCAGGAGGACGCGGTTCTGCTCGCCGCAGCGCCCGACGACGTCGATGCGGCGGACGGTCTTGCGCACGGCCTCGCCGATCTCGCCCCAGACGTGCTCGCGGCGCAGTCCGCCCTGTGGCAGTCCCTCGACGTCCACCAGGAGGAACGCGGTCGGCTGTCCGGCGCGCGCGGCGCGGCTCAGTTCCTCGTCGCAGCGGCGCAGGGCGTGCTCCTCGTTGAAGAAGCCGGTCACCGGGTCGGTGATCGGGTTCTCGCGGGCGCGGTGCCGGTCGCGCACCTCGGCCTCGCCCATCATGCGCCGCAGTTTGCCGGTGGAGTTCTTGATAATGTGCGAGACGTAGTTGCAGGAGATGCCCATCTTGCGGGCGATCTCGGTCTGCGAAAGGTCCTGGTAGAAAAACTCCAGCAGAACGCGCTGCTCCAGGTCCTTGAGTTTGGCGACCGCGCTCTCGAGGGCGATGCGGTCCTCGATGGGTAGCTGGAGGGTGACGTACCGGTCGGAACGTATCTTCTCCGGGTCGACCAGGCCGACCGCCCCCCCCTCGTCGTCGTCCGGCGACGCGTGAAAGGACGCGACCTGGAACGTCTGGCGGTTCGCGAGGATCTCCCGGACCGCCTCCTCCGTCAGATTCAGCTCCTTCGCTATCTCCGCGGGCTCCGGCGCGCGGCCGAGTTTGTGGGTAAGGACGTCCGTGGTGCGGCTGATGCGTACCGAGACCTCGTGCAGCCACGCCGGCTCCTTGATGATCTTGCCGCGGTCGCGAAGAAAGTGCCGGATGGCCCCGGCGACGAAGTGCGTGGCATACGTGCTGAACTTAACGCCCCCCCGGCCCGTGCCGCCGTTCGTCGCAACGGTGTGCGTGGGGTTGTAATTCTCCAGCGCGGAGAGCAGCCCGAGGAACCCCTCCTGCACTAGGTCTTCGAGCGGCTCACCGGAGCCGAGGAACCGGCGCGCCACGGACTCGACCAGCGCCGTGTGGGCGTGGGCGATGCGCGCCTTCAGCTCGCCCAGCGCGGCGGCGGTCTGGAGGTCGGTCGCGGCGAGCGAGTCGCGGCGGCGGCAGTACTCCAGAATCCACGCGATCACCTGCCCCTCATCGCCGCGTCCGTCCGCCCCTCCCGCTGCCGACGCACGGCGGTTGACGCGGTTCGGCCCCGCCTCGGTGACGATACCCGGGGGGGGCGGCGCCGCGGTACGCGGCGGCTGCTTCCCGCGCGCCCGCTCCTCGTTGATGGGGTGCGATAATTGAAGTCCGGGTGGGATCACGGGTCGTTGACTCCGCTCTACAGGTAATAATTCCGGGGTAGTCATACCAGTATTTCGCCGTTCAGCCGGAAACGCGCCTAATTTCCGGGTCACGGTGGCAATTTTCGGCAGGTTCGCGCCACTTCTGCACATTTAAAGAACGATTGCGCGGCGAAATAAGCCTGGTAATTATGCCTACTGACCTCTAATAACCGGTATTGCGCCTGAGGAGTGTCGCCTGAGGAGGCTTAGCGGCCGTGCCGACAATCCGCGAAGAGGTATCCCGCTATGAGTTCGCTGCTGCCTGACGACGATACAGCGCTACTGACCAACGGAAACAAGCCGCAAAACGGCGGACCGCAGCCCGGTTCGGGTGGTGAGCGTCATTTCCTGTCCGAAGGGACGCCGGAGATACTGCCGTCCGGCGTAAAAGGAGCTTCCGGGGCTAACATGGTCTCCGGGGACGACGTTCAACTGCTGCGCGGCCTTCTGGAGGACGGCGCTGCGACCGGCGGCAGCAAATCACGCTCCAGCGTCGGGACGATCACCGGTTTTGGCCTGGACGAGCCGCAGGACACCGAGGCGCTCCCGCTTTCGGAGACGCACATCGACGACATCCTGCGCGTCAGCCAGCAGATGCGGGCGTCGGACATTCACGTCACGGTCGACCTGCCGCCCATGTTCCGGATCGACGGCAAGCTCACCCCCTCCCGCTGGGAGGTAGTGACGCCCCGCGAGGCGCAGCGGCTCGTCTACGACATCCTTTCCTCGGAGCAGATCGAGCGGTTCGAGCGCACCAAGGAGCTGGACTTCTCGTACGGGGTCGCGAACGTGGGCCGCTTCCGCTTCAACGCCTACCGCCAGCGGGGGAGCGTCGGGTTCGCGATGCGCGCCATTCCGGCCTCCATCCCCTCGCTGGAGCAGCTCCGCCTGCCGTCGGTCCTGCGCGACCTGACCCGCAAGCACTCCGGACTGATCCTGGTCACCGGGCCGACCGGTTCCGGAAAGTCGACCAGTATCGCGTCGATGATCGACGTCATCAATCAGGAGCGCCCCTGTCACATCATGACCATGGAGGACCCCATCGAGTACCTCCACACGCACAAGGTCGCGATGGTCAACCAGCGGGAGATCGGCCAGGACACGGAGAACTTCGGCAACGCGATCCGGGCGGTCCTGCGCGAGGACCCGGACGTCATCCTCGTCGGAGAGATGCGCGACAAGGAGACCATCGCCGCGGCACTGACGCTCGCGGAGACCGGTCACCTCGTCTTCGGCACCCTGCACACCCGCAACGCCCCGCAGACCATCGACCGCGTCGTGGACGTCTTCCCGTCGGACCAGCAGGACCAGATCAAGGTGCAGCTCTCCAACTCCCTGGAGGCGGTCGTGTCGCAGCAGCTCATGCCGATGCTCGGCGGCGGGCGCATCGCGGCGATCGAGATCATGGTGGCCACCGCCGCCATCCGGAACCTGATCCGCGAAGGCAAGACCTACCAGATCATGAGCTCCATCGAGACCGGCGCGCAGTACGGAATGCAGCCGATGGACAAGGTCCTGGCCGACATGCACAAGTCCGGCCTGGTCTCCTACGAGGAAGCCATCATGCGCGCCATCGACCGCGAGAACTTCCTGCGCCTTTCGCGCGGCACGTAACGCGGGCGCGACCGGGAGTCGTCGGGCACTCCGTGAATACTCGTGGATAGCCAATCAGAAACAAGGAATCCTTCATGGCAACGTTCGTTTATGAAGCCATAGACCCGGTGGGGCGGCAGATCAAGGGCCGCATCGAAGCCGAATCGGAGAACCTGGTCGTCTCCCGCCTGCACGACCAGAAGCTCCAGGTCGTCTCCGTCAACGCGGAGCGGGCCGTGACGCTCCCCGGGCTGTCGGGCAAGTCGGTCGGCGGCCCGAAGCTTCAGGCGCTGGTCGTCTTCTCGCGCCAGTTCGCGACCATGATCGACGCGGGCATCGCGATGCTCAAGTGTCTCGACATCCTGGAGTCGCAGACCAAGGACATCCCGCTCAAGACCGCGATCAACGCGGTTCGCCGCGACGTCAAGGGGGGCTCGTCGCTCGGGGACGCCCTGGCGAAGCACCCGAAGTGCTTCTCGAAGCTCTACGTGAACATGGTCAAGGCGGCGGAGCTGGGCGGCATCCTCGACTCCATCCTGGACCGACTGGCGTCCTTCCTGGAAACGGAGATGGAGATCCGCCAGAAGATCCAGTCGGCGATGATGTACCCGGTCATCGTCCTCTGCTTCTCCATCCTGATGATCTTCGCGCTCTTCTACCTGGTCCTGCCGCGCTTCAAGGAGATCTTCGCCGACCTGAACGTGCCCATGCCCGCCATGACGACGGCGCTGTTCGCGATGTCGGACTGGATCGTCAAGTACGTCTACCTGATCCCGATCTTCGCGGCCGTGTTCTACTTCGGCGTCAAGAAGTACGGCGACACGCCGCAGGGCCGGATGCAGATCGACACGCTGAAGCTCAAGGCCCCGATCGTCGGCGACCTGATCCTGAAGATGGCGGTCTCCCGCTTCTCCCGCACCTTCGGCACGCTGGTGGCGGCGGGCGTCCCGATGATGCGCGCGATGGACATCATCGGCGAGACCGCGGGCAACGCGGTCCTGGCGAAGGCGATCCGCGACGCCCGGCAGGCGATCAAGGAGGGGCAGCGCTTCTCCACGCCGCTGGCGGCGTCCGGCATCTTCCCGCAGATGGTCACCCACATGATCGACATCGGCGAGGAGACGGGCCGCCTGTCCGAGATGCTGTGTAAGGTCGCCGACTTCTACGACAAGGAGGTCGACGCCAGCGTCAAGGGCCTCACCAGCATGATCGAGCCCATGCTCATCGTCTTCATGGGCGTCGTCGTCGGCTTCATCGCCATCTCCGTCATGGCCCCCATGTTCAAGCTGGTCTCCTCCATCAACTGAGCCGGCCGAAACCGAAAAAGCCCCCCGGCGACGACGGTCGCCGGGGGGCTTTTCGTGTTCGATGCGGTCAGGAGAGCAGGCGCGTCCGCTCGGCCTGGTAGGACTCGATCAGGACTCCGGCCAGTTCGTCGTCCCGGCGGTCCTGCCGCGCGAACGCGCCGCGCCGCGCCGCCTCGTCCTCTCCGCGCTTCAGGGATACCCTCACCAGTTCCTCGCGCGCCTCGCGCATCTTCACGACCCGGGTCATCACCTCCCGGTCGTAGAAGAGCTTCAGCGCCCTTTCGCGCGCCTCGGCCTTCCGCGCCTCGCCCTCCCGCTTCAGGAGGCGGTATGCCTTCACCTCGGCGCGGCCGGTCTTGGCGTCGATGCTGCGCGCGGCCAGCAGTCCCTCGATCGTCGGCCGCTCCGTCTCCAGGATCTGAGCGGCTACCTCGCGAGACGACCGCACCCACGCCGTCGCCGCCCGGACGTCCCCCTGCTCCGCGCAGGCGACCGCCATCCGGCTCAGGTAGGTCGCCACGAGGAGCAGCTGCGACGCGGCCGAGATGTTGCCCGGCGAGACCCCTCCGCCGGACGCGGAATCGACCGCCAGTGGTCGGTTGCGCGCCTCCTTCAGGAGCGCACGGGCCTCCTGCAGTTCGCCCCGGTCCAGGTGCTGCACGGCCAGGGCGTACTCGGCGAGCGCCTGGTCGGTCGGGTTCGCGGCGGCGGAGGCTATCTCGGCGGCGCTTTCCGGCGCTGCGGCGCGCGGAGCGTTGAAGGAATTGCCAAAGGAAAAAACCTGTGGTGCGCCCGGGCGGCGTGGTCCGGCGGCGAGCGCCACGGAGGACGCGACGAAAATACCGGCACACAGCACGAGCGGCCAGCGGTCGGTGTGCATGTTGAATCTCCCGTATATTCTGTCGCGACACCTATTAGTCATGAACCGCGGCGTCGAGATTACCCGGATTTCCGAACGCGCCCTTTCGCGCGCCCGGCAGGGAACGGCCCCGGCGGCGTGGAAACGAGGTCCGTCATGGGAGAGAGCGACGCGGGTTCGGTCCAGAAGCCGGAGCAGTTGTGGCGGGTGTGGGCGGACACGGGCGGCACGTTCACCGACTGCCTCGGGGTCGCGCCGGGGGCGGCTGCGGGCGGCGCACTGCGCCGCGCGAAGGTGCTCTCCGCCGGGGTGCTGCGCGCCGCGCTCCGGGGCGTCGCGGACGCGGCGGGGCGCGTCCTCCTGGTGCGGGAGCAGTGGTCGGGCGGCGAAGACTCCCCGTTGCCCCGGGACTTCGTCGCCGGGCTCACGCTGCGCCTGCCGGGGGAGGACGCCCCCGCGGCGACGATCGTCCGCTACGAGCCGCCCGCCGCGCCCGGGGACGGCGACTCCCGGATCGAGATCGACCGTCCGTTCCCCGCCGGGAGTGACATCACGCCCGGCGCGCTCCTGGAAGTGGTCTGGCCGGAGGAAGCGCCCGTCGTCGGCGCGCACCTGCTCACCCGCACGCCCTACGGCGCGCCGCTCCCGCCGATGGCGCTGCGGGTGGCGACCACGCGCGGGACCAACGCCCTGCTGACGCGGCGCGGCACGCCGCCCGCCCTGTTCGTCACCCGCGGGTTCGCGGACCTGCTGGAGATCGGCACGCAGCAGCGGCCCGACCTCTTCGCCCTGGACATCGTCAAGCCCGCCGCACTCTACGGCGCGGTCGCGGAGGTGCAGGAGCGCCTCGCGGCGGACGGGTCCGTGCTCCGGCCCCTCGACGAGGACGCGCTCCGGGAGGCGGCGCGCGCCCTCCGCGCGAGGGGCTTCGCCACGGCGGCGGTCGCCCTGCTGCACGCGGACCGCAACGACGCCCACGAGGCGCGCGCGGCGGCCATCCTGCGCGAGGCGGGCTTCTCCCACGTCTCCCGCTCGGCGGACCTGGCCCCCTTCATCAAGGTCCTCCCCCGCGCGCAGACGGCGGTCGTGAACGCCTACCTGTCCCCCGTCATCGACGCCTACGTCGGCGGGCTGACCGCGGCGGCGGAGACGCTCCACCTGATGACGAGCGCCGGGGGACTGGTGGGCGCGGGCGCGTTCCGCCCGAAGGACAGCCTGCTCTCCGGCCCGGCCGGGGGCGTGGTCGGCGCGGCGCGGGCGGCGCGGCTGTCGGGCCACCCCCGCCTGATCGCCTTCGACATGGGCGGCACCAGCACGGACGTCGCCCGGTGCGACGCCGCGCAGGGGTACGACTACGTCTTCGAGCACCGCGTGGGCGACGCCCACCTGGTCACCCCCGCGCTCGCCATCGAGAGCGTCGCGGCGGGCGGCGGGTCCGTCTGCTTCGTGGAGCGCAGGGGACTGCGGGTCGGACCGGAGTCGGCGGGGGCGTCGCCCGGCCCGGCCTGCTACGGCGCGGGCGGCCCGCTGACCGTCACTGACGTCAACCTGCTGCTCGGGCGTCTCGACCCGGCGCGCTTCGAGATCCCGATCGACCGCGCCGCCGCCGAAGCCGCCGCCGACGCGCTCCTGGCCGCCCTGGAGCGCGAGACCGGTGAGCGGATGACGCGCGAGGCGCTGCTCGCGGGCTTTCTAGACGTCGCGAACGAGCGGATGGCGGACGCGATACGGACCGTCTCCGTGCGGCGCGGGTACGACCCGGCGGAGCACGCGCTGGTGGCGTTCGGGGGCGCGGGGGGGCAGCACGCCTGCGCCGTCGCCGAGCGGCTGGGCATCCCGACCGTGCTCGTCCCCCGGGACGCGGGGCTTCTCTCCGCGCTCGGCATCGGGCATGCTCCCGTCGAGCGGTTCGCCGAGCGGCAGGTCCTCGCCGCCGTGACTCCGGAGACGGACGCCGCGGCAGGGCGGATGTTCGCCGAACTCGCGGAGGAGGCCGTCGCGGCGGTGGCAGAGGAGGACGTGGCGGCGCGCGCCGAGATCGGGGTGCGGCGGCGCATCGCCGCGCTGCGCCTCGTCGGCCAGGAGAGCGCCCTGGAGGTCGAATACGTTCCGGACGGCCCGCCGCTCGCGGACCTCTTCGCGGCCCGCTTCGCCGCCGTCTTCGGCTACCGCCCGGACCCGTCGCGTGTCGTCGAGGTGGTATCCCTGCGCGTGGTGGCAGGCTCGAACGAGGGAGGGCCCGCCCC
>DATLHN010000344.1:0-4340 GCA_035539875.1 Armatimonadaceae bacterium | reverse complement strand
CGCCTACGGTGGCCCTCCGCCGATGGGGCCTGCGGGCGGAACGCCACCCGTCCGCCCCGGCATTCCCGCGCCGCCGCCCCCGGACATACACTCACTGACGAGCGGCGGCGCGCTGCCGACGGCGGCCCTGAACACGAACATGTTCAGCCGGGAGCCGACCGCGGGCGAGCGCATGGCCCGCGGCGTCGGTTGGGGGTCGCTGATGGCTCAGGTGTGGCTGTTCGTGAACGCCGTTTTCCTCTTCATGTTCGGCGTCCTCGGCCAGCGGCCGGGCGAAGTCGGCCTGGCGTTCGTGGGCTTTATGATCATCATTCTGATCTCCAGCCTGGGGTTCGCCATGGGCGGGGCGATTCTCGGCGCGGTGATCGCGGCTCTGGGCGCGGACGAGGACCAGGGAGCCACGATCGGCGGCATCTTCGGAATCGGGTTCCTGATCCTGCGCTCGGTCGCGCTGATGGGCTTCGGGGGGTTCCAGCTCTTCGGAATCCTGCTCGGCATCCCGTTCTGGTGGTGGATCGGGAGTTGGGTCGGGAAGATGACCGCGGAAAAGGTCAACGAGCGCGTCGGCGTATAGAAGCGGGAAAGGGCGGGCGGATCGCGATCCGCCCGCCCTTTCCATTTCCGTTGGGTCTCCTATATCTCGCCGATGGCCCGCTCGACGAGGCTACGGGCGAGCAGCTGCGTGCCCGTGTGCTCGAAGTAGTTCGTGGACATGTCGAGGAACGCCGCCAGGTAGTCCAGCTTGTCGTCGGAGACGTCGACGTACTGGCGCAGGCTGGCCACCACCGATTCGACGGTCAGGCCGCGCTCGCCCATGAACGAGCGCATCCACCCCTGGACGCTTCCCAGGCTCGTGTTGATGAATCCGAGCTGTCCGCCCGCGTCGCCCCCGGGGATCAGGCTCTGCACCCGCTGGAACGTCGCGTTCTGCGACAGTTCGTTCGCGCCGAGGCCGCCCATCGTGCCGAGGACCTTGTCCAGGAAGTCGGGCCCGAGCGGGATCAGGCCGTCGAAGGAAATCAGCGCGGCCATGCGGATCAGCGACTCGCTCTCGTACGAGGAGAGCGCGCCGACGAAGTCGCCGATGCTGTCGCCGGGCAGACCGTTTACCAGACAGAAGCAGACGACTTCGCTCACCAGCTTCACCGACAGGTCGATGCTCTGCGCCTTGTCCGCCTTCGGCGTCAGGCGGTTCAGGAAACCGAGGAACGAGACCTTCTCCCCCACCTTGTTCGCCAGGGCCGCCGCGCCGAGCGCCTTGTCGGTGCTGTCCACGGTCTGGTAGAGCCAGAGGGCGCGCTGGTAGCCCTGCGACTTGTCGTTATACAACTCCTCCGCCCGGGCGCGGCACTGGTAGATGACCGTCTCGTCGGTCTCGCCGGTGACCGCCCGTATGGTGTTGTCGAAACCGACGACGTTCTGCCAGGCCCCGGGCGCGACGAAGTCGAGCGCGCGGAGGGCGCGGACCGTGATCCCGTCGTTGGGCAGGGCGTCGACCGCCCGGACAATATCTGAGCTCATCGTCAGGTGTGCCTTTCCTACTTCGTCGCCGCCAGGTCGCCGAGCTTGAATTTGCCGATCATCGCCTCCCGGTCTTCGGCGGTGAATGCGGGATTGAGCGAGCGCACCTGTACCTGGAAGCGGTCCGCGACCAGGACGGCGGTCCCCTGCGTTCCGACCGGCGCGGCCGGGTACCCGGCGACCTTCTTCGCGCTGCCCTGGAACTTCACGCGCGCCTCGGGGTTGGTCTGCGTGTCCGAGATCGAGAGCTGCGCCAGCTTCTTGCCGTCCTTCGAGACGTCTGCCGCGGCGAACCCCGGCTTTTCCTGCGTGTAGGTCAGCTTATAGCCCTCGGAGCCCACGTTCGGGAACAGCTTGTTGAAGGAGCCGCCCTTCACGCCCTTGCTCTCGGGCTTCTGGTTTTCGACGAACCCGGGCGGCGGGGTCGGCGACGGCTCCGGCGGGCGGCAGCCGGTCAGCGCGAGCGCCAACGCCAGCAGCGGCGCGACGGCGAGGATGCCCCCCAGCCTCAGGGCGCGGCGGTGAAAGCAGTGTATAGTCCGTTTCAAGCGGTTCATGCCGCTCTCCTTTCTCGGCAGCCACGGCGCGACGGTCTGTCTCCCTGCCGGGCGCGCAATCACTATACCCGCTCGCTACCCGCGTTCCGCATGGCCCCGGATTCCACGACTTCGTTGACCCGAGCGCAAAACGCCGTTTCGTCGCTCAGTTCCATCCCGATCCGCAGCGCGTAAAGCGGCGGCGCGCTGCCGGAATCCGGCCAGAGAGGCGCGACTTTCACCAGGTCTTTCTCGGTAGTGACCGCCGCGTCCGCGCTCGCCGACGCCAGCGCGGCTACCTCCCCGGCGTCGTAGGCGTGGTGGTCGCCGAACGCCGTGAACGCGGCCACCGCGGCCCCCAGGCCCTCCACGCTCCGGCGGAACGCATCCCCGTCGGCGATTCCGGCAAAGGCGGCGACCCTTTTCCCCGCGAGCGCCCCCGGGGGCAGCAGCGCGCCGCTCGCGGCTTCCACCCAGCCGAGCGGCGCGTGCCTCGCGGTGAGCACGGCGGCATCCGGGGCGAGCCCGTGCACCCGCTCTACGGTCCGGGCCAGTTCGCCCGGTTCAACGCGATCGGCGCGGGTCAGGACGACGACCCCGGCCCGGGCGAGGTGCGATGGGGGCTCGCGGAGCAGGCCGCGCGGGAGGACGTGGCCGTTGTCGAAGGGGCGGCGGGCGTCGAGGAGCACGATGTCGAGGTCGCGGTGGAGCTGCCAGAACTGGAGCGCGTCGTCCAGCACGATCACGTCGGGCCGAAATAGCTCCACCGCCAGCCGCCCGGAGGCGCGCCGGTCCCTGCCGACGATAACGGGGACCCCCGGAAGCAGCCGCGCGAGCAGCACCGGCTCGTCGCCCGCCTCGTCGGGGGACAGCACGATCGTGTCGCCGTCGCTGACGACCCGGGGCGCGCTCCCCTTCTCCCCGCTGCCCCGATGACCGCGCGAAAGGAGGACCACCCGCCGACCGCCTTCGCGGAGTCGCCCGGCGACGAGCGCGGCCATCGGCGTCTTACCCGTCCCGCCCGACGACAAATTCCCGACGGCGACCACCGGCACCGGGAGGCGATAGCGCCTCCGGACGCCCGTCCGGTAGGGCAGTAGGTACGCCTCCAGTCCGGCCCGGTGCAGCCAGGCGAGCGGCGTCAGGACCCCGCGCAGCAGCGCCGCGACCGGGCCGCGGTCGCCGCCGCGCATCACGCCTTCGACCGCCCATCGCTCGCGTGCGGAAGCGGTCACCGCCCGCCGCCGCCCGTTCGCTGCCGCCACGCGTCCTCCACGGCATCGAGCGATCGCGCCGTCACCCCCTGGTTGCGGTCGATGAGCGCCCGCGCCCGGCGGGCCAGAGCCTCCTTCTCCTCCGGCGCCATTGCCAGGAGTCGCGCCGCTTCCGTCACGAATGCGTCCTCGTCGGCCACTAGGAACCCGACGCCCTCCGCGGCAGAAAGCGCGGCAATGTCCCGCTGGTTGTTCATGTGCGGACCGAAGAGCGCGGGCACCCCCTGCGCCAGCGGTTGGAAGACGCTCTGCCCGCCGCGCCGCACCAGCGATCCTCCGATGAAAGCCACGTCCGCCACGGCGTACGCCCGCCCCAGTTCCCCGAACGTGTCCAGAAGGAGGGTATTAACCCCTCCCCCCGGGGGGAGGGGTTCCCTCGCGCTGCGCCGCCGCACGCGCATCCCCGACTCCTCGAGGATCGCCGCGACGGCGTCCGCGCGCTCCAGGTGGCGCGGGGCGACGATCAGGAACAGGTTCGGGAACCGCTCGCGCAGGCGGGAGACGGCGCGGGCGATCACGGCCTCTTCCGGCGGCGCGCCCGCGTCGGCCTCGTCGCGCGTGGAGCCGCAGATCAGCACGGGGACGCCCGCGGGAATGCCGAGGTCGGCGCAAAGCGCGTCCCGCTCCGCCGCAGTCAGCATCGTCAACGACTCGTCGAACTTGGTGGTGCCCGCCGCTATCACCCGCGCCGGGTCCGCGCCGACGAGGGCGGCGCGGCGCGCGTCTTCCTCGCTCTGCATGGCGAACAGGTCCACGGCGGCGAGGCCGGGCGCGGTGAAGAACCGGGCGCGCTGTCCCCGCCGCAGGCCCTTATCGGAGACACGCCCGTTCAGCACGGCGACGGTCGCGCCCTGCCGCTTCGCCGCGTTCAGGAAGTTCGGCCAGATCTCCCACTCCATGAGCAGGACGACGTCGGGCTGCGCCGAGCGAAGCGCCTGCTTCACCACCGGGGCGTAGTCGAGCGGGTAGTACACCACGTCGTCGGCGGGCGGCACCTGCTTCAGCGCGA
>DATLHN010000343.1:0-14467 GCA_035539875.1 Armatimonadaceae bacterium | reverse complement strand
CGGCGAAGTCCGCCCCCTCCGCTACGACGAAGCCGAACCCATCCCGTAGCACCCTCGCCTCTCTCCTCGTTTTCGCCCCGCGCTTCGTGCGAAGCGTGGGGTTCTTCTTTGTTCACCACAATAGGCATTATCATCCTCATAAGGCGAACCCTGCTGCAACGGGCTAAGAAGGAGGAGATTTCGCAATAGAAACAGTAAAAACAACACTAGAACTTACTTGGAGGCACAGATGGAATATACTTTGAACGAAATAGCTGGCATGCTGGAGGCGCCGGAAAGCACGGTGCGGCTGTATCGGGACGAGTTCGAGGAGTACCTGCCTGTCAGCGGGCAGGGGCGCAGACGGCGTTATTCGCGCGAATCGCTGGTCCTGTTCCGTCAGATCATCGCCCGGAAGCAGGAAGGGTGGACCGCGTCGGCCATCCGCGAAGAGCTGGGCAGACTGACGCAGCCGGGGCCGCGCGCGCGTCGGAGGACCGCCGAGACGCAGCTCGACGAGATCGTCGCGCTGATCCGGGCTCAGGGGGCGGAAATCGCCCTGCTGCGGGCGGAGGTGGGACAACTACGGGAGGAAGTTGCCGGGAGCGCACGTGCTTCGTCAGGCAACGACGCGCCCACTCTGGAGGAGCTGCAGCGGGCGCACCTGCGGGCGGGGGCGTAGTTTACGGCGACGCCAGAGGGAGTTTGTCGTCCATCGCCCGCTGGAGGGCGCGGATGTGCCGGGCGTTCTCCCCCAGGTCGCCCAGCCCGACGCGGGAGCGGGAGCGGATCCGGACGGCCGCCGCGTCCCCGTCCCGGGTTATGGTCACCGTGACGTCGTCGGTAAAGACGGGCAGCGCCCGCCTCACCTCGGCGCGCATCGTGCCTGCTGCGGGGCGCGTCTCCACGACCTTCCAGCGGGGAAGCCGGGTAGCGGCCGCGGCCGCGAACTGCGTCGCGTTTTCCACGGAGGCGTCGTACCGACGGGTGACAAGGTCCGGGTAGCCCGGGTGCTCCCCCGTCGTCACGTCGTAGGTGGTCCAACCGGCGACAGGGACGTTCAGGACGGCCCCCGTGATCGCCGCGCCGACGAGTGCCGGAAGGACAACCGTCCGGATGATATGTCGGGAGCCGCCGCGGGGAAGCCGCCCGGGGCCAGTCGTCCGGCAGGCGCTGGCGGGAAGGGAGGTGCCGCTCACGGTGCTGAAGTGAGACCTTCCGCACTGACGCCGTCTGGCGGCGCAGCCAGCAGCGGTCGGCCGACCGCGTCGGCGACCGGTGAGAGTTCTGTCATCAGATTGCGGAAAAGATCAGGGGTCACCTGCTGGGGGCCGTCCTTCAGGGCGCGCTCGGGGTGGGGATGGACTTCGATCAGGAGCGCGTCCGCGCCGACGGCGACCGCGCCCCGGCACAGCGCGGAGACCAGGCTGGCGCGCCCGGTGCCCTGCGACGGGTCCACCATGACGGGGAGGTGCGACAACGCGCGAATCGCGGGGATCGCCGCGAGGTCCAGCGTGTTGCGGGTCCACGTCTCGAAGGTGCGGATGCCGCGTTCGCAGAGCATGACGTTCGGATTCCCGGCGACCAGGACGTACTCGGCGGCCTGAAGCCACTCCTCGACGCGGCTGGACATGCCCCGCTTCAGGCAGATCGGCGTCTGCGTCCGCCCGATCTCGCGCAGAAGGTCGTAGTTCTGCATGTTTCGCGTGCCGATCTGGAGGATGTCCGCGTACCGGCAGACCGTCTCCACCGCGCGCGGGTCCATCACCTCGGTGATGATCGGAAGCCCCGTCTCCTCGCGCGCCTCCGCCAGAATCTCCAGCCCGGCGACTCCCATCCCCGGGAAGCCATACGGCGAGGTGCTCGGCTTGTACGCCCCGCCCCGGAGGATCGTCGCGCCCATCGACTTCACGGCGCGCGCGGTCTCCATCACCTGTTCGCGGCTCTCGACGGTGCAGGGGCCTGCCATCACCACGACCGGCATGCCCTCGCCGATCTTCACCCCGCGCACGTCGATGATCGTCGGCTCCGGGTGGTGGTCCCGGGCGGCGAGGCGGTACGGCTTGTCGATCTCGTGGACCTCGTCCACGAAGGGAAGCGAGCGGAGCTGGTCGGCCGTCAGCTCCTCGTCAGGCATCGGCCCGCCGGTCGCGCCCACGACGGTCCGCTCCGCGCCCGTGATCGCGTGTACGCCGTAGCCGTGTCCGGCCAGCAGGCCCGTCACCTGCTCGACCTCGTCCGGTTTCGCGCCCGGGGCGAGAACGACCAGCATGGCGGATCAGTCTCCCGCCCCCGCAACGGGGATGGTCGGCAGGATCGACTCCAGCGCTTCGAGGAACCGCGCGTTCTGCGGCGGGGTGCCCACCGTGACGCGAAGCCAGGTCGGCAGGCCGAAGATGTCCCCGGTGCGGACGATGACGCCCTCGCGCAGCAGGGCGGTGAAGACGTCGCGGCAGGGTCGCCGGACGTCCACCATGACGAAGTTCGCCCGGGAGGGGATGAAGGGAAGGCCAAGGCGCTCGAACGCGGCGTACAGCGTCCGGAGTCCCTCCTCGTTCGTGCACCGTCCCCGTTCCACGAAGGCGTCGTCGTTCGTCGCCGCCGTGGCCGCGACCTGGGCGGCCAGGTTGACGTTGAACGGCGAACGCGCCTGATGGAGGAGACGGATGACCTCGGGCGCGGCGACGCCGTATCCCACGCGCAGGCCCGCGAGGCCGTACATCTTCGAAAACGTGCGCAGCCCGATGACCGGCGCTCCCGCGGTGACGTAGTCGATCGCCTTCGGGAAGCCCGGAAGCTGGTAGACGTACTCCCCGTAGGCTTCGTCCAGCACGAGCAGCGCGCGGGGGGGCAGGGCGGCGATCAGACGCTCGACAGGGGCCGTCTCGCCGAGGATGGTGCCGGTCGGGTTGTGCGGGTTCGCGATAAACACGAGGCGGGTGCGCGGCGTGATCGCCGCGATCATCGCGTCCACGTCGTGAACGAGCCCGGGCCGCGTCAGCGGGACCTTGACCGTCGTCGCCCCCGCCAGTGTCGCCGCCGCTTCGTACAGAACGAACGTCGGATCACCGACAACGACCTCGTCGCCCGGTTCCAGGAACGTCAGCCCGAGCAGGTGGATGACCTCGTCCGAGCCGTTGCCGAAAAGGAGGTGCTGCGGGGTGACGCCCAGCTTCGCCGCGACCGCGTTAGACAGGTCGTGGCAGGCGCCATCCGGGTAGAGCGAGAGCCTCGGCAGCGCCGCCGCGAGCGCGTCGAGGGCGGCGGGCGAGGGACCGAGCGGGTTTTCGTTCGACGCGAGCTTTACGATCTCGCCCTCAATGCCGAACTCGCGCTTCACTTCCTCGATCGGCTTGCCGGGCTGGTAGGGTTTGAGCGCCCTCAGGCGCTCGGAAATGGAAAGCGCCTCTTCCGACAGAGTCGTCAACTCTTCGACACGTTCGAGCAGCGTGGACATATCGAAGCGAGTGTAGCACATGCCCGCGGGCGGAGCAACGCGGGAGCGAAGTCCGTGATTTCCGTGGGAACCGGCAGGGGGCCTACGCCGGTTGAACGGGGCGGGCGTGACCCGCAGCTTACGGCGGGCGTGCCAAGGAGCAGAAGACTTCATGAACGAGTTCGAGCAGTTGCGCCGCGACCCCGTGAGTCGCCGCGCGTTCCTCCGGCGGATGAGCGCGGCGGGCCTCGGGGTCGCGGCGGCCTCTCTCTTCGCGGGCTGTTCCAGTGGCGGAACCTATCCCGCGCCTTCCGGCCCGTTCGACCCCTCCCAGCCCGACTTCGACGCGACCAACTTCCCCGGCATCCCCGGGCGCAGCATCAACGAGGTCGTGCTGAACTACGCGCTGACGCTGGAAATCCTCGAGGCGGACCTCTACCGGCAGGCGCTGAACCTCGCCTCGGGCCGCGACGTCAACGCCGCGCTCGCCGCCGGGGTACCCGCGCCGGGCTCGACCGGGCCGTACGCGCAAACGGTAGGGAATGGCAGCATCGCAAGCTCCCTTGCACCCGCGGCGTTCCTCTACCTGGTCCAATACGCCTACGTCGAGGCGGCGCACCGCGACTTCCTGCGCGTCGCCCTCCAAAGCCTGGGCGCGCCCGTGGCGGCGGCTAACCCGAACGGCTACACGGCGACGTTCGGGACCGACCTGGGCACCATCCTCGAACTCATCTACGCGGTCGAGGAGACGGGCGTGCGGGCGTACCTCGGGGCTGCCCCGTTCATGTCCTTCGCGTCGGCGGCAGACAAGAACCTCGTCCAGACGGCGGTCGCCATCCACTCGACCGAGGCGCGCCACTCGGCGGCCGTCGCTTACGTTCTCGGCAAGAGCGCTGGGCCGGTGTACTCGCTGCCCGGCGTTTCGGCCGGTCGTCGCGTTACCGACGGGGCCGCCGCGCCCAACGCCGCGCCGTTCAGCGATAACACCTTCCAGTACTTCTCCAACCCGCCGGTCGTCCTCAGCGCCGTCAGGCCGTTCCTCAAGTAAGCCGGGCAAGGAAACCACAACCCAATGGCAAACATCACCTTCGCGCAGATTCCCGGCGACGGGGATATCAAGGTACTCAACTACGCGCTCGCCCTGGAAGCGTTCGAGGCCGAGCTCTACCGCCAGGCGGTCCTGCGGCTGACCACCGGGGGCCAGGTCAACGGCGTCGCCGTCGCCGGTCTCGGGCTCGCCGACAGCGAGCCCGACGTCCGCTACCTCCGCGAATTCGCGACGGTGGAGGCGGAGCACCGGGACTTCCTCAACGGCGCCCTCGGGGCCGCCTCCATCATCGGGACGGGCTCGAACGGCATCCTCCGGAACGCGACCTTCGACTTCGACATCGAAAGCCTGAGCCGCACGCAGGTCGTGGATCTGATCTACACGGTGGAGAATACCGGGACGTCGGCCTACCTCGGAGCGATCCCGTTCTTCGCGACGAACACCTACCTGGCCGTGGCGGGCGGCATCCAGGCGACCGAGGCGCGCCACACGGCGTACATCGCCGCGGTCCGCAACCTCCTGTTCGGGGCCACGCTGAACACCGCGCCGCTCGCCAGCCAGAACAACGGCATCGACACGGCGCTCCCCCCGGATCAGGTCCTCGCCGCCGTCGGGCCGAACATCATCCTGCCGGCGTAAACCCACTCCCGGGCGCTTGCCGGAAAACGCTCCCGCCCCGTATAACAGGGGCGGGAGGAACCTGAAATGGCGAAGTTTCGCGTGACGTACCACACGAGCGGCGGGCGTTTCGGCCACGAGGTAGAGGCCGAAACGGCGGAAGCGGCGACGGAGAGCGCGGAGAAGGCGATGAAGGGCGGGCAGATCCGGCTCGACGAGGACGGCGTGCTGATCGTCATCGACGCGTCGAAAGTCGCCGCCATCTCGGTCGAGGCGGGGAAGGGCGGCGCGGGCCTCAGCATCGGTCTGCGAAAGCGTTAGTCGACCCTCGTCGAGTCGTCGGCCCGGTCGCGACCTGGCGAGCGACCGGGCCGATTTCGATGTGAACCGTCCGACCCGGGCAGTCCAGCGGGGCGATCTCGCACGGGAGAGGTAGACCGAGACGAAGTCGAGTGCGACCGCGGCCTGCGGCTTGCCTTCGGCGCGCATGTCGCGCACCTGGGCCACCCCCTTTGCGATCTCGTCGTCGCCGACGATCACGCAGTAGCGCGCCCGGAGAAGGTCCGCCTGGTCGAACATCGTCCTTAGGCGCTTGCCGGTGTAGTCCATGTCAGCCGACAGACCCGCCGCCCGCAGTCCGGCGAGAAGCGGGACGCAGGCGTCGCGCCCCGCCGCCCCGAGGGGACACAGGAACGCGTCTATCCCCGGCGTCTCCGGTGCCGGCAGGCCCGCCGCCTGGAGGGCGATCAGCACCCGTTCGATGCCCATGCCGAAGCCGATTCCCGGGGTGGCCGGTCCGCCGAGCTGCTCCGTCAGGCCGTCGTAGCGACCGCCCCCCGCCAGCGCCGACTGCGCGCCGACGTCCGGAGACTGGACCTCGAACGCCGTCCGGGTGTAGTAGTCGAATCCACGCACCAGCTTCGGGTCGATCACGTAGTCCACATTCAGGGCTGTCAGATACTTCTGGAGCGTCTCAAAGTGCGCGCGGCTCTCGTCGTCTAGGTAGTCGGTCAGGCGCGGGGCGTCTTCCAGAAGCTGCTGATCGCGCTCGTGCTTGCTGTCCAGCATGCGCAGCGCGTTCTCGCGGAAACGGCGCTGGTTGTCCTCGCTCATCTGCGGGAGCAGCGGCTCCGCGAACGCGCGCAGGTCTTCGACATACCGGGCGCGACTCGCGGGGGTGCCGACCGAATTCAGCTTGAGCGTCATCCGGGTCACGCCGAGTCCGCCCAGCACCGCCATCGCGAGCGCGATGATCTCGGCGTCGACGTCCGGACCCGGCGCGCCGATGACCTCGACCCCGAACTGGTGGTGCTGCCGGTAGCGGCCCTTCTGCTCGCGCTCGTGGCGGAAGATCGCGGCGAGGTAGTAGAGCTTGTGGACGGGGCGGTTCAGGTCGAGCCGGTGCTGGAGGTAGGCGCGCACGACCGGTGCGGTCCCTTCGGGCCGCAGCGTGTAGCGGTCGCGGCTCTTGTCCGAGACGACGTCGTACATCTCCTTGTTGACGATGTCCGTCCCCTCGCCGACCGCGCGCCGAAACAGCTCGGGCGCTTCGTAGGCCGGGGTGCGGATCTCCTCGTAGCCGAACCGCCGGCACGTTTCGCGGGCCACGGACTCGAACCAGTGCCAGCGGGTGATGTCCTCGACCCACTTCGTGTCGTCGGGCGAGTTCGCCTGCTGGACGCCGGGGGGGAAGACGTCGTGCGTGCCCCCGGGCGTCTTGAAACGCGTGCTGCTGGATGCCATAGCGGCTTATTCTACGGCAGGGGAACGGGACGCAACAAGCGAACGTTCCCAATACTAATGGAAGATTCGACACTTCGGTCCATCGTCGATCGGGTCCGCGCGGGCGAGAAATTCGCCGTCGGCCTCCTGGCGCACGTCCAGGGCTCCGCGCCGCAGCGGCCCGGCGCACGCCTGATCGTGCTCCCCGAAGGCGTCATGCACGGCACCGTCGGAGGTGGCTGCCTGGAGATGGAGACGCGCCGCCGCGCCCTCGACGCCCTGCGCACGGGCGTCCCCGACCTCTTTGAACTGCGTCTCGACGACGACTTCGGCTGGGACGATGGGCTGATCTGCGGCGGGCGCACGACCCTGCTCGTATCGCCGCACCCGGAGCGCGCCGCCGCCGCGATTGAGCGCGCGCTGGCGGAGCGCGACGCCGGTCGCCGCGCTCTGCTGGCCACCGTCATCGCGGCCCCGGGCTCTGAAGACGTGGGTCGGGCGTTCGCGCTGCCTCCCGGCGGCGGCAGCGTTGACTGTCTGCCGTTCCCGGTCGCGGCTCCCGAGGGGCCGAAGCCGACCCGGCTGGAGCAGGACGGGTGGCGCGTGTTCGTCGAGAGCGTCCGCCCCGCCCCGACGCTCGTCGTGATGGGCTGCGGTCACATCGGCGCGGTCCTCGTGGAGATGGCGGCGAAGGTCGGCTTCCGCGTGGTCGCCGTGGACGACCGGGCGGACTACGCGAATGCGAACCGTCTGCCCGCCGCGGCGGAGGTCCGCTGCGACGACATGCTGGCGGCGGCGCGCGACCTGCCCTCCGGCCCCGACACCTACTGGGTGATCGTCACGCGCGGCCACCGCAACGACGGGAAAGTGCTGGCGGAGGTCATCAACCGGGAATCGGCCTACCTCGGCATGATCGGCAGCCGCCGCAAGGTCCGGATCATCCGAGAGGGAATCGTGGGCGAGGGGATCGCCACCGCCGAACAGTTCGCCCGGGTCCACTCGCCCGTCGGCCTAGACATCGGCGCGGAGTCCCCGCAGGAGATCGGGCTCGCCATCGCCGCCGAACTCGTCGCCGTTCGCCACGGCAAGCGCGATTGAAGCCCGCCCCCGTCGCCTCCCACTAAGTGTCTCAGGAGGAGTAACATGCGCTCAATATTTGGTCCGCCCCGCCGGGCGCTCATCCTGGCCGGCGCGGTGCTGCTGGCCGGAACGTGGATCACCGGCTGCGGCTCCGGAGGGAGCACCGCAGAGTTGTCCGCGGGGGGTAGCGTCCCTCGCTACCGTGTTGTCGATCTCGGCCCCGCGCCGACCAACACCACGCTCCTGTTCAACCGCGCGGGGGAGATCGTCGCCGCTCCGCTGGAGGTGGGGGCGCGGTACCACAAGTACGATCGCGCGACCGGCCAGTTCACCCCTACGGATTCGCCCGGCTCCATCGAGCGGTTCGGCCCGAACGCTCTCGGTCAGCGCCTCGAACTCGAAAACCCGCGTACCGATTATCGGGCGAAGACCCTGGTACAAACCGACGGCGCGCGCGTCGACATGGCCAACTTCGGGTTCTCGCTGAGTGGATATCCGCCGAGTCACGCGTTGGGAATGAACGATGCCGGTCAGGTCTTCGGGCACTTCTCCACCAAGGTGCCGAGCGATTCGCGGCCTGAGGGCTACTCGATCGAGAGCCGGGCGTTCCTCTGGCAGGACGGGGACTTCCGCGATCTCGGCACTTTGGGGGGCTTCAGCACGCACGCGCGGGATATCAACAACCGCGGTCAGATCGTCGGGTACGCCAAGGTCGCGGAACCGTTGCCCGGCAGCGTCCAGGGGGCAACTCCTCCGTACCGGGCGTTTCTTTACGAAGAGGGCCGGATGACGATGCTGCCCGTCCCGAGCGGCGCGGGCTGGCTTTTATCGGCGCACCTCATCAACGAGCGGGGGCAGATCGTGGGAGAGGACGACCACCGCATGTTCCTCTGGGAAAACGGAAGCGTACGTGACATCACCAAAGAGGGCGGCGAGCCGAACTTCGGGTATCCCCTCGCACTGAACGAACGCGGGCAGATACTCGGCCGGAACATCCCGAGAGTGATCGCCGCCGGTACGGACGGCACCTACCCGATGCCCACACATCCGCCCGCGGAGTATTTCCTCTACGATCGGGGCCGCGCACATCGGGTCGAGATGTTGCTTCCTGCGGCGACCCCCTGGACTCTGGGCGGTGTCTTCGGATTGAACGACCGCGGCGAGATGCTCGCAACTATGGCCGACTCGGGAGCCGAGGATCGCTGGGCGCTGCTCGTGCCTGAGGAGGAGCGATAGCCCGACGCCCTGGATGCTCGAGGCCACGGCGCGCTACGCCGCGGCCTCGTGCGACTTTCCGTGCTTCTCGCGGCGGCGCTTGATGACCCGGGCCACGAACCAGACGAGCATGCCGCCGAGGACGACGTAGGTGACCGGGCCGACGTACCGCTCGACGGCTTCGTAGTTGTTGCCGAGCAGGCTGCCGAGGTAGGCGAGCAGTCCCGCCCACGCCGTGGTCCCGATCGCGGAGTACATGAGGAACTTGGGCAGCGGCATCTCCGCGAAGCCCGCCGGGATGCTCAGGAGCGACCGGACGCCGGGAACGAGGCGGCCGAATAGCACGGCCTTGTGGCCGTGGTCCTTGAACCACTTGTCCGCCTGGTCTATCTCCTCGCCGGAAACCGCGAGCCACTCCCCGTGCTTGTCCGCCCACCGCTTCATGCGGTCCTTGCCGACCGCTTTCCCGACGTAGTAGAGCGGCAGTTGGCCCACCAGGGACCCGAGCGACCCGGCTATGATGACGCCTACCAGCGAAAGCTTCCCCGTAGCCGCCGTGTACCCGGCGAGCGGCATGATCAGCTCGGACGGGATGGGGGGGAAAATATTCTCCAGTATCATCAGGAAGAAGATGCCCGGGTAGGTCATCAATCCTCGTATGAAATCTTCCATGGTCGTATGTGCACCCCGCGTCGACTGTGTGTAAACTCCCGACGACCCGTACGTACCCGGCGGAAAGGCCGGGTCAATCGGATGAGCCCCTTTCGGCGTCGAAGGGGCAGGGATTACGGAGCCGGGCCGGGTGTATCATGCCCCCGCCACTTCCGCCGCCGGACGACGAAGGCCGAGAACCCGACCACCATGCTCGCGAGAAACACCCAGGTGGCCAGCCCCACGTAGCGGCCGACCTGCTGGTAATTCTCTCCGAGCACCTTGCCGAAGTAAGCGGGCACGAGCGACCATCCCGTGGTGCCGACGGTCGAGAAGGCGACGAACTTCCACGGGGCCAACTTTGCGAAACCTGCCGGCAGTGATATCACCGTGCGGACGCCCGGCAACAGACGCCCCAGCAGCACGGCGTGACCGCCGTGCGCGTGGAACCAGTCGTCGGCCCGGTCAATGTCCCTTCCGGTGAGGGTGAGCCACGCGCCGTGCCGGTCGGCCCAGCGCTTCAACGCTTCCTTGCCGACGATTCTCCCGAGATAATACAGGGGCAACTGGCCCGCCAGGGAGCCGAGTGAACCCACGAGGACCGCGGCCCAGAAGTTCAGCTCCCCCGTGGCGGCCCGGTAGCCGGCCAGCGACATGATCAGTTCCGAGGGCAGCGGCGGAAACAGGTTCTCCAGCAGCATCAAGAGGAAGATGCCCGGATAGGACATGGACCTGTGGATGAAGTCATTCATGGCGCGCTCGCGTTTGCAGACGAGGCAAGCGTACCCGGCCAGGGCGGGCCGCCAATCGGGAACCGGTTTGCCGCAGCGGGGTCTACGACGGTGGAAGACGGTAGAATAATAACTTATGGCCCTATCTCTGCCTATCGCAACCCACGAACCGGACCTGGTCCCCGCCCTGGAGCGGAGGCGCCCGAAGAACGTCGTGAAGACCATCGACCCGGACGGCGCGGCATTTGCCGCCGGAATCCGGGAGGGCGACCGCGTCCTGACGGTCAACGGCGTCGCGGTCCGCGACATCGTGGACTGGAAGTTCCACACGGCGGGCGAACGGGCCGAGATCGCGTACTCGCGCGAGGGCGAGGAGGGGGAGCGGGTCGCCGTCATCGAGAAGGGCTACGACGAGGACCTCGGCATCGCCTTCGTCGACGACCTTTTCGACAACATCCACATCTGCAAGAACAAGTGCGTCTTCTGCTTCCTGTACCAGCAGCCGAAGGGCTTGCGCCCGAGCCTGTACGTCAAGGACGACGACTACCGCCTCTCCTTCCTTCACGGAAACTACGTCACGCTCACGAACCTGAAGCCGGGCGAACTGGAGCGCATCCTGGAGCAGAAGCTCTCCCCGATGTACGTGAGCATCCACGCAACCGATCCGGAGGTCCGCGGTCGGCTGCTGGGGCGCAAGGGGCCGGAGCCCATCCTTCCCCTTCTCAACCAGCTGGCCGACGCGCGCATCCAGGTCCACGGGCAGGTCGTCCTGTGCCCCGGCTACAACGACGGCGAGCACCTGGAGCGGACGGTCGAGGATCTGGCCGCGCTGCACCCCGAGGCGCGGGGCACCTATGGGGGCTTGCTCTCGCTCGCGGTCGTGCCGATCGGGATCACGCAGTTCCGCGACCGCCTCGCGCCGGTGACCGTCGTTTCGAAGGAGTACGCGGGGGAGCTTCTCGACTGGGCCGAGGAGAAGCGGGAGCGGTATCGCAAGACGCTCGGGTCGCGCTTCCTGTTCCTCTCGGACGAGTTCTACCTCAGTACCGGTCGACCCATGCCGCCGCGCAGCCACTACGAAGGCTTCCCGCAGCTCGAGGACGGCATCGGGCTGGTCCGCCTGTTCCTGGACGACCTGGCGAAGCTGGAGAAGAACCTTCCGGAGCGGGTCGCCACGCCGCGCTCCTACACGCTGATGACGGGGGAGATAGCCGCCGGACTCATTGGGCAGCTCGCCGACGCCCTGAACCGGGTCGACGGCCTCGACGTAAACGTCTGCCCCGTGCACAACTGGTTCTTCGAGGGAAACATCAATATCGCCGGCCTGGTCGTCGGCCGCGACATCGTGCGCGCCCTGAGCGCCTTTCCGGCGAACGATACCGTCGTCCTTCCCTCGGTCATGCTCCGAAACGGCGAGAACGTCTTCCTGGACGAGATGACGGTCGATGACCTCGCTCGGGAGCTTGGTCGTCCCGTCGTCGTCGTGGAGCGGACCCCCTCCGCCGCGGCTGCCGCGCTTTTGGAGGGGTAATCGCCCTGCGGGGCTAATACTACCGGGGTGCGGAAACCCGGCGCGCTCACGGCGACGTATGGACTGCCAGTACGGAGCCGGACGGCTCGCGATCGTGCGGGAGGTGCTTTAGTGGATTCACGTCGCTTCCGATGGTTGTCCCTGGCCGCGCTGGCGCTGATCGGCATGCCCGGCGTCGCGCGCCCCCAGCAGCCGCCTCCCTCTCCGTCGTCCCCGCCGCTCTCCGTCCTCACCGTCGGCGGCGGGCCGAATCGCGAGCAGAATCAGGTCGCCATAGAGAGCAACGTTCGCTACGTCGATCGCCTCCTGCCCTCCGGCGCGACGCGGCGCGTCCTCTTCGGCGACGGCCAGGGGGTCGCCCCGATCGTCCAGTTCCGCGAGGAGGGCGCGGAACTTCCGGCCGCCGAGCGTGCCCTGCGCGTCGCCTTCGGGCAACCCACCGCGAACAGCAAGATCGCCTACCGGAAGCCGCAGGTACCCGTCCTGAACGGCGCGTCGACGCGCGTCGACATCGCCAAGGTCGTGGGAGAATGCGCGAGCGAGCCCGCGACGCGCCCGCTGCTGGTCTACTTCACCGGCCACGGCAACCAGAACCGCAACGACATCGACAACAACACGTACGCGCTCTGGGGCGAGCGCGGCCTGACGGTCCAGGAGTTGACGGCGGAACTGGCCAAACTCCCGGCGGACCGCCCCGTGGTAGTCGTGATGGTCCAGTGCTACAGCGGGGCGTTCGGGAACATCATCTTCAAGGACGGCTCCCCCGCGAACGAGCTTTCCGATCAGCCCGTCTGCGGCTTCTTCGCTACCACGCGCGAAAGGGTGGCGGCGGGCTGCACGCCCGAGGTCAACGAGGCTGATTACGACGACTTCACTTCCTATTTCTTCGCCGGACTGACCGGCACGGACCGCCTGGGCCGCTCGGTGCCCGCGCCCGACTACAACCGCGACGGGCGGGTCGGGATGGACGAAGCGTTCGCGTACGCGATCATTACCGAGCCCAGCGCGGACGTCCCCGTGGCTACGTCCGACGTCTTCCTGCGCCGCTACGTGCAGATGACCGACGACGAGGTCGTCGCGGAGCCGTACGCCGACATCCTCAGGAAGGCGTCGCCTTCCCAGAAGGCGGCGCTCGAGGCGCTGTCGAAGGCGCTCGGAGGCAAAGACGAGGACCGACTGAAGACGGCGCTTGCCGTCGTCCGCCAGCAGGTGGGCGCGGGCGGCCCGCAACACGCCGCCCACGCCGACGATTTCGGCCCGGGGGACGTCGCCAAACTCAACACCTACCGGCAGGACCTCCTCACGCGATTCCCGGGGCTTCGGAACCGGCGCAACCAGGCGGCCTACGCGGCGGCCCGCGCGGAGGCGCTCAAGCACCTCGAAGGGCGTCCGTCGGACGTCGCCCAGATGCTGAAACTGGGAGAGGGCGTGGAAAAAGTGGCGAAGCGGCGCTACGAGGAGCAGCTCAAGGGCGCGCGCTACCTGCGAATTCTGCGCGTGGCAAAGTCGGTGGTGCTCGAGGGCAGGCTGCGTGCGTCGGGCAAGGCCGACCTCGTCGCGCGGTTCGACGCCTTGAAGAAGCGCGAGGCGGGGAACCCGTTCCGCACCGGAAAGAGCGCCTCCGTCGCCCTCAGATAGCCGGGAAATCGGGCGCGGCGAGGCTTGCGGCGTCGGGGCGGATATGATAAAACTGCTTCCGGTCCCGACGAAGCCCGGCTTCGCTTTGTCGCCCGCGCCCACGTAGCTCAGTGGTAGAGCACTTCTTTGGTAAAGAAGAGGTCAAGGGTCCGATTCCCTTCGTGGGCTTCCCAATAGTGAAGTGAACGCGAGTCTGCCCGCAAGCGGCAGGCTCGTTTTGCGTCCGGGGCGGATCAGTCGATTAACAGGGGGACTGTCCCGGGCGATACAGCGATGGGGACTGAGTTCTCCACCGGTCGGATCGGCCCGGGGGCGAGTTGACACTCCCTCCCCGTCGTGATAGAGTATGCCCGGTTTCTTGGGGCGAGACCCTGTTTACTTGCGTCTCGTTCCGGACGTGCGCGTGGCTCGGTGGCCGAGCGCTTCGCGATGCCGTATGTAAGGCGCGCGAGGAGGGGGCGGGTTCGATTCCCGTCGCGGACGCCCTCTGGAGAATACCTTGCCGTCGGGGCTGGAACCAATGCCTCCGCGGCCGTACCGTTCGTCGGAATACCCTTATCGCGCCGGAAGCACGGCGCAGGAGCATTGAGACACCATGGCGAAGGCGAAGTTTGAGCGTACGAAGCCTCACGTGAACATCGGGACGATCGGTCACGTGGACCACGGCAAGACGAGCCTGACGGCGGCGATCACGTCGGTGCTGGCGAAGCAGGGGGGCGCGACGGCCAAGCGCTACGAGGACATCGACGCGGCGCCCGAGGAGAAGGAGCGCGGCATCACGATCAACACGGCGCACGTGGAGTACGAGACGGCGAGCC
>DATLHN010000342.1:0-9308 GCA_035539875.1 Armatimonadaceae bacterium | reverse complement strand
CCGCTACCGGCGGGGATGTCCGCACTGCGGGGCGCACTGGCCCCTGGCCCGGCTGGGCGGGATCGCGTTCTGCCCGGTCTGTGGGGTGGGCGTGGGGCCGAGCGTGGTCTGTCCGCGCTGCCATCGCGGCGTCGAGCCCGGCGATCGGTTCTGCGCGGCCTGCGGCGAAACGCTCATCGAAAAAAAGACCTGATGTGGAACTACACGTGTCGTCTGCTCGTAGTCAGCTTTGTCCGGCAAAGTTGACCTCAAGGAGCAGGAATGGAACCCCGACCGAGCACCCGCGACCGATCCCCCGAAGAGCGAACCGCCCGGCGTAGGATGCGCCGTCGCGCCTTCCTGCGCGCCTGCGGCGTGACGCTCGGCGTAGCCGTCGCACTGCCCGCGCACGCGCGCTACGTCGAGCCCAACCTGATCGACGTCACGCGCCATGAGGCGTTCCTGCTGGACCTGCCGGAAGCGCTGGACGGCCTCAGGGTGGCGCACCTGACGGACCTGCACCAGGGACACATTACCCCGGTAGAAACGATCGAGCAGGCGATCGCCGCCGCGGTGGCAGAGAGCGCGGACGTGGTGGCGCTCACCGGCGACCTCGTCCACAACCGGGCCCGGTACGCCGCGCCGCTCGCCCGCCTGCTGGAGCCGCTCGTGCGCTCGGCGCGACTCGGCGCGTACGCCGTGCTCGGCAACCACGACTATCCTGAGAGCGCGGACGCCGTCGCCGCCGCGATCGCCTCGGGCGCGGGCGTCCGATTCCTGCGCAACGACAGCCGCGAGATACTCCCCGGGCTGCACTTCGCCGGGGTGGAGGACCCGATGTGGGGCCGCCCGGACATGGGAGCGGCGCTGCGCCGGGTGCCGGACGGCGACGCCGTGGTCATCCTCGCCCACAACCCGCGCTCGTCGCAGGAGAAGACCGAGCGCGCGTCCGTAGTCCTCGCGGGCCATACACACGGCGGGCAGGTGCTCATCCCCGGCTTCGCGCCCCGGGTTCCGCCGGACGTTCGCGGCTTCCCCCTCGTCGCGGGCTGGGGGACGTTCGACCGCGCGCACCTGTACGTAAACCGGGGCGTGGGCATGAGCGGACTGCCCCTGCGCTTCCGCTGCCGTCCGGAGGTCGCGATCCTCACGCTGCGGCGCGGGGACGGCCCGCCGTGGACGAAACCCGGGCTGGCGGACCGCGCCGCGCGCAAGGTCGGGCGGCTGGCACGGGACGCCTGGCGCGGCCTTTCGTAGGCAAAAAAAAAGGCCCGGCGGGGCGGCGAAAGCCGCCCGACCGGGCAAATCATGGTGTTTCTCGTGCACTTACCAAACGTGGCAACAATCGTGCCATGTAATGTGATTGCCGAGAGCGCAAAACGGTTCGTGTAAAATTACCGCAATGTGGAGGAGCACTGCGCGGCGAGCGCCTCGAACTCTTCCACCTGCGCCTCCAGGACGGCCAGTGCGCCGCGCCAGAACGCCGGGTCTTTGAGGTCGACCCCGAGCGGCTCCACCACCTCCTCCGGCGACTGCGACCCGCCCGCCCGCAGGAAGGCGACGAACTTCGGCGCGAAGGATCCGTCCGCCTCCTCCTCGTAGCGGTGGAAGAGGGCGAGGGCAAGCATCTCCCCGGCCGTGTAGGCGTAGACATAGAACGGCGTAGCGATGAAGTGGCGGATGTAGCTCCACCAGAGCGCGTGGTCGGGGAGCAGCTCCACCGAGTCGGCGAACATCGCGCCGACGCACTCCTGCCAGATCTGTCCGAAACGCTCGACGCTCAACTCCCCGCGTTCTCGCCGCTCGCGGTGTGCCGCTTGTTCGAACCGGTAAAGTGCGGTCTGGCGGAAGATGGTGGCGATGGCCTGCTCGATCTGCTCTGCGTAGAGGGCGAGACGCGCCTTCGGGTCGGCGGTCTCGCGCCCCGCCGCCGCGAAGACGAGCTGCTCCGCGAACGTGGAGGCTACCTCGGCGATCGGAAGGGTGGAGTGGAATTCCAGGAAGCCGTGCTCCCGCGCCAGGGACGTGTGGATGCCGTGGCCCAGCTCGTGTGCGAGCGTACGCACGTCGCCCGCCTTGTTCAGGTAGTTCAGGAAGATGTACGGGTGCAGGTCCGGCGTGACGAAGGAGCAGAACGCGCCGCCCCGCTTGCCCGCGCGCGGCTCGGCGTCGATCCAATTCCCCTCGAAGAAGGCGCGCGCGGCGGCGGCGTACTCCGGGTGGAACCCGGCGAAGGCGGACAGGCACCGGTCGCGGGCGACGTCGTACGGCACCGGGGACTCGTCCTGCGAAACGGGGGCGTACCGGTCGTAGTGGGTCAGCCGGTCGAGGCCGAGGATCTTGCGTTTCGCCTCGTAGTAGCGTGCGACCAGCGGGTAGCCCTCCTCCGACATCCGCACGACGGTCTCCACTACCTCCGGCGGCAGCTCGTTCGCCAGGTGCCGGGACTGCTCCGGGGAAGTGAATCCGCGCAGACGGTCCTCGGTCGCCTTGTCCTGGATGAGCGTGTTGTAGACGAAGGCGAGCGTCCGCGCTTCCGGCGCGAGGCCCGCCGTCAGCGCGTCGGAGGCGCGGCGGCGCACGTCGCGCTCCGGCTCGTGCTGGAGGTCCATCACCTGCGACAGCGTGAGCGGCTTGTCGAAACCCTCGACCGTGAAGCGCAGATTGGAGGTCAGCTCCTCGTAGAGGCGGATGAAGGCACGCCGCCCGGTGTTCGACTGCTCCTCGAGGACGCGCTCCTCCGCCTCGGACAGCCGGAACGGCGCGCGCGCCTCGACGTTCCGGAGATAGTGCCGGTAGACGGCAAGCTCGGGGGCGTCCGCGAGCGCCCGCAGCCGTTCCCGGGGGATGCGGGTCAGCTCGACGTCGAAGAAGAGCAGGGGCAGCGTCGCGGCGGTCGCCTTCTCCCGGACGTGCTGGAGAAACGCGCCTGCCTCGGGGCTGGCTTCGGCGGCGTGGCGCAGCCCGGCGTAGACCGCGGGCTTGTACGCCTCGCGCTCCAGGCGCTCGAACTCGCCGATGACCTCGCGCATCTCGGCGGGCGAGAGGTCCGCCAGACGGCCCCGGTAGCGGGCAGCGAACGCCTCCGAAACGCGCCGGACCTCGTCCAGACTCTGCGCAATGCGCGGGTCTTCTGGCGACAGATAAAGGTCGTCGAGCCGCCAGCGCGGCGGCGACTGTGGGGCAGATTCCTGAGTCTCCACGGCATCTCCAGTCAGGGGGTTTGTGAGTACAGCGTTATACCGTCGCGCGATGGTGGCATCAAGTAACACGCGAACCGTCCCCGGTTGTTTGACTTCTTGACAATCCCGGCAGGGTCACGCTATATTGTGGTTGATGTCCGTTTTTCAACGGACGCGGCCCGAATACGAATGCGTCATCTTTCCCAAAACCAGGCGAACCGGCGAGCGGCGTTCGCGGTACCGACAGTCGCCAGACGAGGCTGTTCGGGCGGCGCGGCGGCGGAGGCTATCGGCCTGCCTGCTGCCCGGGAACGGTGGCAGCGATTGTATGCGGGCGAAGAGTTTGAGGCGGTGGGCACGGCGAGGCATCGCAGCCTGCTACTGCACCAGCACGCGCTACACTTGTGGTGCGTGCGTGCGTCGGCGATATAAGCCCGCCTGCCTCATGTGGCAGCGGGCTTTTGTTTTACACGGCGGCTGAGCCGCCGGGTGAGGTGGGTAACGGACGGTCCCGTTAGAGGCGGGAACCGCAGCATTCGGGAAAGGAGTACCCGAAGGGGATGGGCCAAGAGGTATTGGTTCTGAACAGCGACTACGAACCGCTGAACGTTTGCAACCTGCGTCGTGCGATCGTGCTCGTCTATCTGGGCAAGGCGGACATCCTGCATGCCCGAGAAGAGGCCGAGATCAGCGAAAGCCGAGTGTTCGCATCGATGGAAGGGGAACGTTTCGGCGCGCCTTCGGTCGTCAAGCTGCGGCATCACGTCAAGCGTCCGCTTCCGCAATTGAAGCTCTCGCGCCGCTCGGTGTTCGCGCGGGACAACTTCACCTGCCAGTACTGCGGACTCGTCGGCAAGGATCTGACCATCGACCACGTCCTGCCCAAGCGGCACGGCGGGGGCATGGAGTGGGAGAACCTCGTCACCTGCTGCCGCCGGTGCAACACCCGGAAGGGCGACAAGACGCCGGAAAAGGCGGGCATGCGGCTGATGCGCGCCCCGCGCCGCCCGCGCTACACGCCCTACATTTCGCTCAACAAGTACGTGGCGGGGACGAAGCACACCGTATGGCGTGACTACCTGCCCGTGTTCACCGACATCGCCGGGGCGGGCCACGCGTAGGACCCGTAACGGCGCGACCGCGAATCCGCCCCCGCCCGTGAGGCTTCACGGGCGGGGGCGCTCTCCTTCATGGACCGACACGTCGAAGCCTTCCTCGCGCACCTCGCCGGGGTGCGCGCCGCCAGCCCCCTGACCGTAAAGGCGTACGCCGAGGACCTCGCCCAGTTCTCGGACTTCGCCCGCGCCCGCGGCGTCACCTCGCCGGACGCCGTCACCGCCGACCTGTTGCGTGCCTTCCTCGCCGACCTCGCCACGGGGAAGGCGCTGGCGCGCGCCACCCTCGCCCGCAAGGCGTCCAGCCTGCGCGCCTTCTTCCGCTACCTCGTCCGCCGCGGCGTCCTCGCGCACTCGCCGGCGGGCAACCTGACCACCGGAAAGCGCCCGAAGCCGCTTCCCAAATTCCTGAGCGAAGACGCCGTAAGCGCGCTGCTCCTCGCTCCGGACGCCTCGCGCCCGGACGGCCTGCGTGACCGCGCCATCTTGGAATCGCTCTACGCCTCGGGGATGCGCGCCGGGGAACTGGTCGCCCTGGACGTGGACGACCTTTCGCGGACGCCGGATGGGGAGGGGACGGCCCGCGTCCGGCACGGCAAGGGGGACAAGGAGCGGATCGCGCTCCTCGGGCGCGCCGCCGTCGCCGCGCTCGACGCGTACCTGGAATCCGGCCGCCCCGCGCTCGCGCTCGCCGCCGCGACGTCGTCGCGCCCGTCGCCCGCCCTCTTCCTGAACCGCTTCGGCGGACGCCTGACCGACCGGAGCCTGCGCCGCCTGTTCGACAAGTACTGCGCCTCGGTGGCGGCGTCCCACAAGATCACGCCGCACACGCTGCGCCACTCGTTCGCGACGCACCTGCTGGATAACGGCGCGGACCTGCGCGTCGTGCAGGAACTGCTCGGCCACGCGGACCTCGGCACGACCCAGATCTACACGCACGTCACCACGACCCGCATGAAGGACGTCTACGAGAAGGCGCACCCGAGGGCGGGCGGCGTGGATTAGAACAGCGAGGGCTGCTCGTTCGTGCCGTCGCCCGGTTCGTCATCCGCGCCGAGGAAGAAGCGGCGCTCGACGAAGAAGCCGTCCTTAACCGTGACGCCCTCGCCTTCGAGGAGCGACTTCTGGAGGTCGCGCAGGTGGGGCGAGCGGCGCGCGATGCGCAGGTAGCCGTCCGCGCCGACCACGCGCTGCCAAGGGACGTCGTCCGGACACGCGCCGAGCGCCCATCCGACGGTGCGCGCGGTGACGCCGACCGCCGCGCCGACGTCGCCGTAGGAGGCGACCCGGCCGGGCGGGATCGTCCGGACGTAGGCGAACACCGACTCGAAATCGCCGGGGTCTTCGCTGCTACTCATCGAGCCACCTCTGGAGGAACGCGACGTCGACCCACCGGTCGAACTTTCGGGCGACGCGCCGGAGCATTCCGGTGTCCGCGAACCCGAAGCGGCGGTGCAGGCGCAGAGAGACGTCGTTATCGGCGGTGATGAGCGCGATCAGCGAGACGAAGCCACGCTCGCGCGCTTCGTGTACCAGGGCGTCCAGGAGCTGCGAGCCGACCCCGCGGCCGTGCCAGTCGGGGTGCACGTAGACCGAGACTTCCGCCGACGTCGAATAGCCGGGCTTCGGATTGTAGGGCGAGAGCGAGGCGTAGCCGACGACCGCCCCCGAATCCCGGTCCACGGCGACGAGCGCGGGGTAGGGATCGCCGTCGTGCTTCGCGATCCACGCGGCCTGCGCCTCGGGCGAGCGCGGCTCCGTGTCCATCGTCGCGGTGGAGTGGGCGACCGCCCAGTTGTAGATGGCGCGCAGCGCCTCCGCGTCGGCGGGGGCAACCGGCCGTGTGGTCGTGTTCATCGGTCTCCGCCGTCGACCCAGAGGGCCATGTAGTTCTCCTCCGCGGCGAACCCCGCCCTCGCGTAGATCGGTCGCGCCTGCTCCTCCGCGTTCAGGAAAACGCGCGGGCAGTCGGTCTCGTCGCGCACGAACTCCAGAATCCGCTCGACGAGCGCGGTCGCCAGGCCGCGTCCGCGCCACTCCGGGACGGTGTACATGTTCAGTACGTAGGCGTCGCGGCCGGTGAGATTCCGCGCGGTAGGGGCGCGCCGGAAGAAGATCAGGCCGCTCGCGCTCACGACCCGCCCGTCGGCCTCGGCGACGAAGGAGACGAAGTCACCGGCGGGCACGGCGTCCGCCAGGTAGCACCGGGTCGCCGCCGTGAACGCAGCGAGCGGGTCCTCATCCGGTACGCCGCCCGTCTCCCGGAACAGCGCCACGCGCAGCGCGACCAGCGCGTCCAGATCGCGCTCGGTGGCGCGGCGTATGGTGGCTTTTCCCGTAGTGGCGGTCACCCTACCGCATCTCCTGGCCGCCGGTGACGTTGATCGCCTGGCCCGTCATGTACGACGAGTCCTCCGAGCAGAGGAAGACGACGACATTCGAGATGTCCTCGTAGGTCGCGCCGCGCCCGAGCGGGACCTGCCCCTCGTACTTGGCGCGTACCTGCTCCTTCGTAAGCCCCTGAGTGTCCGCGTACTGCGAAAAGAGCGAGTCCTGCCAGAGCGTCCCGTCGAGGAGGTTGCCGGGGCAGACGGCGTTCACGCGGACGCCGTGCGGCGCGAGGTCGAGCGCAATGCTCTGCGTGAGTCCGATCCCGCCGAACTTGCTCGCCGCGTACGCGGAATTGCGGAAGGAGCCCTTCTTGCCGGACTTCGAGTTGATCTGGACGATGGTCCCGGACTTCTGGGCCGCCATCTGGCGGCCCGCGGCCTGCGCCCCGAGGAAGTAGCCGACCAGGTTCACCTCGATGACCTTGCGCCAGTCGTCCGGCGCGAACTCGGTGACGTCGCCCGCTTTCAGTATGCCGGCGTTCGAGACGAAGACGTCCAGCTTTCCGAACGCCTCCACGGCGCGCCGCACCACCTCGGCGTTGTCAGCCTCGCTGGTGACGTCCGCCTTCAGCCCGATCGCCTTCCGCCCCGTGTCCTTCGCGATCGCCGCCGCCGCCGCCTCGACCTTCTCCGCGTTGACGTCCGTCAGGACGACGTCGCAGCCCTCGACGGCCAACCGCCGCGCGATGGCCTCGCCGAGACCCTGGGCCGCCCCGGTGACGACGGCCGACTTACCTTCCAAGCGCATGTACCTGTCTCCTCCAACGCCGCCTACTTCGTAACCGACTCCGCGGCTTCGCGCAGAAGCTCCTCTTCCGCGGCGCTGGTCCAGAACTGGCCGTCCTTCAGCTTCTCGTAAACCTTCGGGCGCACCGTTTTCAGGTCGGCGAGCGGGGTCAGCGGCAGGTCCTCGACCAGCGGGAAGATAACCGTCTTTCCCGGGAAGCGCCCCTCCTTGACCGCCTGGAGTCCGTCGCGGAACGCGTTCAGACCGCCGACCGCGGCGAGCGACGCGCCGGTATCGAGCTGCCGCGACTCCATGACGTCGCGGGTGTGCTTCATGTCCTCAATGGTCGAACCCGTGGTGCCGACGATGCGGACGTTCTTCGTGACAATGTCGCTGACGTCGACGGTCGCCATCGTGCCGCGCGCAACGCCCGCGAAGATGTTCAGCACGCCATCACGTCCGAGGAGGGGGAAGCATTCCTCGATGACCGAAACCACCGGGACCATGATGACGATGTCATCGAACCCCTCGGGCGCGAGGACCGCGCAGTCGGGCTCCTCCTCGGCGACGTTGAACAGGTGCAGGGCGACGCCGCGCTCTTCGGCCAGTTTGCCGAAGCGCTCCCGGAGGGACTGGAGCCGATCCGCCTGCCGGTCCGTGCCGACGATGACAGCGGGCGGGTTCGGAAGCTGGAGCGCGCGCTGCACGTGCATCTGGCCCATCGGCCCGGCCGCGCCGACGAACAGCGCCTTCCCGCCCGGCTTGATCTCGCTGCGCCCGTTCGGCTTCGGTCCGACGTAGAGGTGCAGGTCGTAGTGGATGCGCCCGACGTCGAGCTTGACCGGGCCGGAAAGGGGGGCGTCGAAGTCGAGAAAGACCTGGGCGTTCTTCGGCAGGCCGACGCAACGCGCCTCGAACTCCTCGGGCGTCGGCGGGGCGGCGAAGCGGACGTCGCCCTCACGCTCGTCGGTGCGCTCGACCCAGTGGTAGGCAGCCTCGACGCAGGCCCACGGCTCCACGAGAGCGGCCTCGGCGTAGCCCGTCTCGTCCCGAATGGGCAGAAGGTAGCAGCCCTCGTCGCCGCGCAAAACCTCGGGGCCGACCAGTCCGAACTGCGCCATCCCGCCCGACAGGGCGTACCCGTAGGCGAGGTTGACGCCGTTGTAGTAGACGTCCGCCTGGACAATGAAGCGCTGGCCGGGGGTGAAGGTGTCGGCGACGTTCGCGCCGGGCTTGACCACCGTCAGCGCGACCTCGTGCCCCATCACGACGGGGCTGGTTTTCAGGTCGCGCCCCTGGAGCCGGGGGTGGTCCGGCCCGAGCGCGATGATCTTGATGTCCGAGAAGCAGATGCCGACGGCGTCGTGCCGCACCAGTATCTCGTCCGGACCCGGCTCCGGCAGGTCGAGCGTCTCGGGAGCGCCGTCCTTGCCGACGTTCTCCAGCCCCGCCCCGTACAGGTGCCACCGTCGGTAGCGGTCGGGCAGCGGCAGCGTCGCGTGCTTGTACGATTCCAGGGAGTCTTGGGGCTCGGCAGCGGCCATGGTCAGTCACGTCCTCCAGGGGTTCGGGAATACCTTGTCGCCGGGGGCACGGTTGACCCGTAAAAGGCACCGTGCTAAAATTGGGCAACCTTCCACCCTCAGTATATCAACAAGGAGTCGTCGTGCGAACCCCCGCCTTCCGCCGCGTTTCCGCGTTTGCCTTCGCGACCCTCGCCCTATCCGCTATCGCCGTTACCGCCTCCCCCGCAGTCCGGGCGCAGACCCAGACCGAGCCGGAGAAGCCCCAGCAACAGGACCCGCCGCCGCCGCCCGTGGTCCCGCCCGCGCCCGTGCAGCTGCCCGCCCTGCCCCGGTTCCAGCCCGAGGGGCGGGCGACCGCGCCGGTCCCGGGGGGCGGCGGAGTCCAGGTC
>DATLHN010000341.1:0-16766 GCA_035539875.1 Armatimonadaceae bacterium | reverse complement strand
CCCGACGGCACGATCCCCGACGAGGAGCAGGCGCTCCTGCGCGAGATCGGCGCGTGGCTGGCCGTCCACGGCGAGGCGGTCTACGGCACGCGGAACTGGAAGGTCTACGGCGAGGGGCCGACGCAGGTCGAGGGCGGGGCGTTCAAGGACGCCACCCGGCAGCCGTTCGCCGCCGGGGATGTCCGCTACACGGCGAAGGACGACTTTCTGTACGCCCACCTGCTCGCCTTGCCGGAGGACGGAGTCGCGCGCCTCAAGTCGCTCGGCTCAGACCTGCGCCTGCTGAACCGTCCGGTGGAGGAGGTGACCTTGCTCGGTGGGGACATCGGGGGACTGCCCTTCGCCCGGGAGCCGGACGCCCTCGCGGTCACGCTTCCGGAAGGCACGCCGCCGACCCCGCACGCGCACGTCCTGCGTCTCCGCCTCGCGCCCGGGGTGAAAGAGACCGGGCGTTGACGGCGGCTCCCGCTTCCGCCGCGGAGTGGCAGGTGACGGACGCGCCGCACGGGCACGTCCTCACCAACGCAGGCGTCTGGTCGCCGGACGGACGCCGGATCGTTTACGACACCCGCCCGGACGCCGAGGGGGCGGTCTTCGACGGCGAGCACATAGAGACGGTGGACGTCGAGACCGGCGAGGTGCGCAGGCTCTACACGTCCCGGCGCGGCGCGCGCTGCGGCGTGGTTACCTTCCACCCGCGCGAGGACCGGGTCGTCTTCATCCTCGGCCCGGAGGACCCGACGCCGGATTGGCAGTACGGCGTCGCGCACCGGCAGGGCGTCCTGGTGGACGGCGACCGGCCCGGCGTCGCGGTCAACCTCGATGCGCGCGATCTGACCCCGCCGTTCACGCCGGGCGCGCTGCGCGGCGGCTCCCACGTCCACGTCTTCCACCCCGGCGGCGACTGGGTCAGCTTCACGTACGACGACCACCTGCTGCCCTCGCTGCCGCGCAACGTCGGCGTCGCCGTGCCCCGGCCCGTGGCCGTGAAGCGGGACCACCCGCGCAACCACGACGGCGCGTACTTCTCGGTGCTGGTGACCCGCACCGTCGCCGATCCGCGCCCGGGTTCGGACGAGATACGCCGCGCCTTCGAGGAGGGGTGGATCGGGGCCGACGGCTACGCCCGCCCTGACGGCACCCGCCAGCGGCGCGCCCTCGCCTTCCAGGGAGAGGTGACCGCGGCGGACGGCAGCCCGCTCTCCGAGGTCTTCGTCGCCGACCTGCCGGACGACCTCACCGTCCCCTCGGACCACGGTCCGCTCGCGGGCACGGAGACGCGACCGCCCCTCCCGCCGCGCGGCGTCACGCAGCGCCGCCTGACGTTCACCGCAGACCGGCGCTACCCCGGCATCCAGGGGCCCCGCCACTGGCTGCGCGGCGCTCCCGGCGGCAACGCCATCGCCTTCCTGATGCGCGACGACTTGGGCGTCGCCCAACTGTGGACCGTTTCGCCCAACGGCGGCCCGCCTCGGCAGGTCACGCGCGACCCGTGGGGCGTCGCCTCCGCGTTCACCTGGAGCCCGGATGGCGCGCGGATCGCCTACGCCGCCGACAACAGCATCTTCACCGTCGCGGTAGCCACCGGCGAAAGCCGCCGCGTCACCCCGCGCGTTCCCGGCGCGGATGCGCCCCTGCCGCTCGCCTGCATCTTCTCGCCCGACGGCGCGCGCATCGCCTACCTGCGCCGCGTCCCCGGCCCGGACGGGACGACGCGCCACAACCAGGTGTTCGTGGCCCGCTGCCCGGACACCGCGTGACGGAAAGCCCATGAACACCCGAACCCTTCCCGCGACGGCGGGCCTCGCCCTCGCCCTTCTCGGTAGTACGGCCGCCGTCGCGGACGCCCCCGCCACGCTGGCGGGCCGCGACTTCCTGGCCCTTCCGGGTAAGGAGTGGCGACTGACCTGGGGCGACGAGTTCGACGGGGACAAACTGGACACGTCGAAGTGGAGCATCGGCCTGCCCTGGACCGGCGACGACGGCACGAACCGGCACCACAACAGCCAGTACGCCAGCGTCATCACCGACGAGGACGTCAAAGTCTACGGCGGGGCGCTCCACCTGACCAGTCGGCGCGCCGACGTGCCCAACCCGAAGGGCGGTCTCTACCGCTACACCGAGGGGCTTATCACCAGCAGCGGCACGTTCCGCCAGGCGTACGGCTACTTCGAGATCCGCGCGAAGATGCCCACCGAGGCGGGGCCGGGCACCTGGCCCGCCTTCTGGCTGCTGGCCGAGGGCTGGCCCCCGGAAATGGACGTCATTGAATACTGGGGCAGCGACAACCGCATCCACCAGGGGACCGTCACGCGCAAGCCGGACGGCAGCCAGCGCTGGGACAGCTACCACGCGAAGCAGGTTTCGCTCTCGGGCTGGCACACGTACGGCCTGGAGTGGGGGCCGGGCTACCAGGTCTACAACATCGACGGCAGGGTGACGCTGCGCATCCACGGCGGCCACCTGCCGGACGTGCCGCACTACCTCCTGCTGAACTCCGGCGTCGAGAGTGCGCGCCCGCCGCGCCCCGGCAGCACCTTCCCGAACGACTTCGCCGTGGATTACCTGCGCGTCTACGCCCGGCCCGACCGGCCCGCGCTGCTGAACGGCGGCTTCGAGGAGGCTGACCTCGCCCCGTGGGGACGGTGGAACGAGGCCGCCGCCGTCGATTACGGCGCGCGACGCGGCGGGAAGCGTTGCCTCCGCGTGGACGGAAGGGACGGCGGAGACACGCCAGCCTCCTCCGCCCAGCAGACGGTCCACGGCCTGAAGCCGGGCACCCACTACGTTTTTCGGGCCTACGCCCGCACGACCGGGAAGGTGGGGGCGCGGCTCGGGGTCAAGGAGCACGGCGGCGACGAGGCGCGCTCCGAAGCGGCGTCTCCGAAGGGGTACGCCCCGCTCACGCTCGCGTTTACCACCGGACCGGCGGCGACCTCCGCCACCGTCTACTGCTGGGCCGAAGGCGAAGGCTCCGCCTTCTTCGACGACGTCTCCCTCGAAGCCGCTAAGTAGGGCGCGGGCGGGTATCCTGGAGAGGGAGGACTGAGTGAGCATGGAGTACGTCAACCTCGGAAAGACCGGGCTGAAGGTGTCGCGCATCTGCCTGGGGTGCATGAGCTACGGCACGCCCGAGCGGGGCTCACACCCCTGGTCGCTGCCGGAGGACGAGAGCCGCCCCTTCTACGAACGCGCCCTGGAGGCGGGGATCAACTTCTTCGACACCGCGAACGTCTACTCCGACGGCACGAGCGAGGAGTTCCTCGGGCGGGCGATCAAGGACCTCGCCCGGCGCGAAGAACTGGTCATCGCGACCAAGGTACACGGGCGGATGCGCCCCGACGTCAACGGCGCGGGCCTTTCGCGCAAGGCGATCCTGACCGAGATCGACAATAGCCTGCGCCGCCTCGGCACGGACTACGTGGACCTCTACCAGACCCACCGGTGGGACGCGGAGACGCCGATCGAGGAGACGCTGGAGGCGCTGCACGACGTGGTGAAAGCGGGCAAGGCGCGCTACGTCGGGGCATCTTCCATGCACGCCTGGCAGTTCTGCAAGGCGCTCTACCTGGCCGAACGGCACGGCGTTACCCGCTTCGTTTCCATGCAGAACCACTACAACCTGCTCTACCGCGAGGAGGAGCGGGAGATGATGGGACTCTGCCAGTCCGAGGGCGTCGGCGTGATCCCCTGGAGCCCGCTGGCGCGGGGGCGGCTGACCCGCCCGTGGGACGAGCGGCAGGCCACCGAGCGGGCGGAGACCGACCAGGTTCTCAAGACGCTTTACGCCCGCACCGAGGACGCCGACCGGGCGGTGGTCGAACGCGTCGGCGCGGTCGCCCAAGCGCGCGGGGTGTCGATGGCGCAGGTCGCGCTGGCGTGGGTGCTTTCGAAGCCGTACGTCACCGCGCCCATCGTCGGGGCGACGAAGATGCGGCACCTCGAAGACGCACTGGCCGCGCTCTCCGTCGCGCTGACGCCGGAAGAGGTCGCGTCGCTGGAGGAGCCGTACGTCCCGCACCCGGTCCTCGGCTTCTCCTGAGCGCGGCGGCGAGCGATTGACGGGCGTGCGCCGTCCGTGTTACACTCGCCACCGGTTCTGCTATATATCAGATGCGAGGTGGGGCAGGCGTGGCGAAAGAGTTCCCGGCGGCCCGGCGGCGGGCCCCTCTGGCGGTGGCGGCGGTGTTGCTGCTGGCGATGATCGGCCTGTCACCGGCGGCGCGGGCGCAGACGACTGCCCTCCCGCCGGAGAAGCTGCCGCCGGTGACGGTGCGCTGGGAGGACGCCGCGCAGCGCGAGGTGTTCGTGGTCGAGGGCGCGCGCTACCGGTGCCGGGTCGCGACCCACCCGGCCCGCCTCCTCGCGCTGGAGGTGGACGGCAGGAACCTGCTCGGACCGGGGGGCGCGTCGCTTGTTGCGACGGACGCGGAGGGGCGGCGCTACGCCGTCCCGCCGCGCGCGTACGTGCCGAACTGGGACGTGTGGCGCAGGGAGTGGACGCCCGCCCGGTCCTCCCGGGCCCGGATGAACGTCTGGAACGCCTCGCCGTACTACTGGGATGCGCATCTGCTGGAGGTCCCTCTGGTGCGCGAGGACTCCCTGAAGGTCGTGTCGGCGACGCCGGGCAGGGCGCTCGCGGACTTCGACTTCGCGGCGAAGGGGGCGTTCGGCTGGCAAGCCGCGATGGACGCCGCCGTCGCCCGCGACCCGGAAGGCGGGCACCTGACCGTCCGCGTGAGCGGCGCCGATCCGCAGATACAATCACCCCCCATCGACCTGAAGACCGCGGCCTCGCTGGACGTGGTGCTGCGGATGCGGACGCGCGAGAACGGCGGCGCGGTCCTCTACTGGGCGGATAGATCGGGCGGGTACGCCGCCGAGCGCCGCGCGGAGTTCGCGGTAGAGCCGGACGGCGCGTGGCACGAATACCGCGTGCCGCTGCCCGCGGGGGCGACGGTCGTGCGCCGCCTGCGCCTGGACCCGCCGGGCACTTCGGGCACCGCCGACGTCGCCTTCGTGCGCGTGGAGGAGGTCGCGAAGCGCTCGGGCGAGCCCGTCCCGATGCTCCGGGGCGAGCTGGTGTTCCATGCGCACCCGGACCAGCTCCGCATCGAGTTCCGCGCGGTCACGCCGCCGGGCGGGTCGCAGGTGGCCGTGGAGACGCTCGCGCTGGAGGGCAAAGGGCTGCCCGCCGCGGCGGCGATGCCCAGGGGAGACGGCAGACGGCCACTGCTGACCGGGCCGGGCTTCGGGCTCCTGGGAGCGGCGGGGGGGAAGTTCGCGGCGGGCGTCTGGTCCGCGCCGCTTGCTGGGAGCGGGAGTTCCGGCCCGGTCTGGGTGCTGCGGCCGCTCGCGGCTGGCGAAACCGCGGCCTCGGCCTTCGCCGACGACATCGCGCCGCTGCCCGCCTCGGCGGTCACGGTGAAGGGGGGGCGCTGGCTCGGCTACGACACCGCGTCGGGACTCTACCGGATGCGGGCGGACCTGGAGCCGGGCGCGTTCGGCTTCGAGGCGGCGTACGCGAACCCTGACCGGCGCATCACGGCCGAGGTGCGCGTCCGGCCCGACGGCGGCCGGGTCCGCCGGATGACGGTCGTCTCGCACACGCCGGTCGGGAACCTCGAAGCGGCGGTGCTCACGGACCCCCACGGATTCCCGCTGCCGGAGACGGCGTTCGTCTGCAAGAACTTCGCCGGGGAGCGCGAGGAGCCGGACGATACCGCCTACGGCGACGCCTACTTCCCCCTGACGCTCAAGGCCGGGGAGAAGGAAACGCGCGACTTTCGCGTCGTCCACCTCACGCAGAACTGGGGACGATTGCCGCTCAAACAGGTGTCGTCGATACGATTCTTCAATATCTACTGGCATTTATCGACGGGCGCGAGCGAGACGACCTGTTACACGCACGACTGGATGGAGATCGGGCGCAGCCAGGTCCTTCATATCCCCGACTTTCGCCCGCTCAGCGGCCCGTTCTGGCCCGGGCAGCCGCAGCACGATTGTTTCCAGTGGCCGGGCTTCCTCCAGTACAACGACCGCGAGGGCAGGCTGGTCTACGAGCGCACGGAGTTCGAGGCGGTCAGTCCGAGCCTCGCGCGCTTCACGATGCGCTACCACACGTCGGACGACGCCGCGAAGGCGGCGCTGACCGTGACCGAGATGCCCCAGCGCGACGAGATGCGCACGTTCGTTACCCTGCGCTACGACTGGGTGAAGCCGGTCGCGATCCGGGGCGACGCCCGCGCGCAGTTCCGCTGGCTGAACGTCTTCGAGAAGGACACTCCGGCCGCGCTCCACTGGCTCGACGCCGACGGCAAGCCGCGCTCGGCGGCGGTGAAGACCGACGACGCCCCCACGGTCCTCGGCGAGGTCCTGACCGGGGAGTCGCCGTTCGTGGAGTCGCGGGCGGCGAAGCCGGGCGGATACCACTGCGCTGTCCTCGTCCGCTCCTTCCGCGCCCGGCTCGGCGGTAAGACCTACGACCGGCCCGCGCTCTCCGCCCGGTTCGGCGCGCAGGACGGCTCCTGGTGGCTCACCGTGTCCGCGGCGTCCCTGCAACTTCAGCCCGGCGACTTCGTGGAGGCGGACGTGGTGCTGATGCCGCACGGCGAGGCGGTCCCGCCCGGGTTCAAGGCGGCGCGCGAGCGCGCGGAGCGGTTCGGCGCGGGCGTGCCGCGCGTCACGGCAACGCTGGGTGAAAAGCTCTCCAACTTCCCGGCCCGGGTGCGCGCGGAGGACGAGGCGGCGGCGGTCGTGCTGGAGGGCGGGTTTGACCTGATGACGCTCACCGCGGAAGGCTTCCGGGAACGGGGCGTGCCGCTGCTGTGGCGCGACGGCGTCTGGCAGGACGTCCAGGGACCGGCGGGCGGCGACGGGTATCAGGTGGAACCGGACGGCCGGGGCGGGTACCGCTTCACGTTCGCGTACCCCATCCGCCACGGGCAGAAGATACCGCTGCTGGTGACGCGCGCCGCCTGCAGCGCCGGCATCGCCGCCCTGCGCGACGAGAACGGCGCGCTCGCCATCGACGCCGCCGGTACGTCGGGCGGGACGTTCACCCTCCAGTCGCCCGTCCTCTTCGCGCCGGGCGACAACCGGCTTGCCGCGGGCTCCCCGGTCGTTCGGTTCACCGGCAGGGCGAAGACGGTGCGACAGGCCGCCGTCCGCGCGGAGGCGAAGGGCGGCGCGGCGACCGTCGCCGTGGAGGCCGACGGGCGCTCGGTGCGGGTTTCGGGCGGCGCGCCGGCTACCCTGACGTTCCTGCGCCTGCCGCCCGGCGCGTCCGTCGCGGTGGAGATCAACGGGAATACCGAGATGCGGACGGTCGCCGCGGACGGCACGCTCCGCGTGGAAGCGACCGGCGAGTCGTCGGTGCGCGTCAGGATCGCGGCGGCGGCGGGCACACGCTCTGCCGCACGATGAGCCGGGGCTGGACGAAGTTCAGCAGGGCCGCCGGGGAGCGGCGACCCTCCAAAGAGCGCTCCAGGAGGTCCATCGCCATCGCCAGGTGGCGCTTCAGGTCGAGGTCGATGCACGTAACGGGCGGCTGCGACAGGGCCATGATCGTGCTGTCGCCGGAGCTGACGAACGCCATCCGCTCCGGTACCGGCCGCCCGGCGTCCCGGCAGGCCGCCATCGCGCCCACGGTCATCTCCTCCTGGAGGGAGAGGATCGCAGTCGTCCGCGCGCCCGATTCCGTCCGGAGGAACCGTCCCACCGCCTCGTAGGCGTAGTGCGTCGCGCACTCGAAGCGCGGCGTGTCGGCCACGATCAGCCGACGCTCCGTCTCGCCCGGGTGTTCCCGGGTATCCGCCTCCTGCACGGCGCGCCACGCCGCCACCTGTACCCGGTCGATGGGGTGCTCCGGGTGGTTGCTCAGCAGGGCGACGCGCCGGTGGCCCTGCTCGGTCAGGTGGGCGAGCGCCAGCCGCACCGCGTGGGCGTCGTCCACCAGTATCGAGGCGACCCCGTACTCATCCTGCCGGTTGCCGACCAGTACCACGTGCTCGGGGTGGGCGCGCATCGCCGCGCCGAGCGGCCCCGCCAGCTCCGGCCCCTCCAGCAGCGCCACGACCGGCTCGCCGCTCTCGACTATCCGCCGCGCCTGCCGGTCGTCGTCGCCGTGCAGTCGCACCACGTTCACGCGCCAGCCGCGCTTCAGCGCGTGCCGGTTTCCGTAGCGCAGGAACTCCTTCAGGACGGGGAACTCATAGGCGGGGCAGAGCAGGTGCACCAGACGGCGGTCCGCCTCCGCCGGGTCGCCGCCGCGTACATACGTCCCCGAGCGGGGCCGCCGCTCCAGAAGGTTCGCCTCCACCATCTCCGTCACCGCTCGCCGTGCGGTCATGTAGCTGACCGCGTAGCGGTTCGCGAGGTCGCGCTCCGACGGCAGGCGCGAGGCGGGCGGGTACTCCCCGGCGCGGATCGCGGTCAGGATCGCGTCCCGAACCTGCAGGTGCTTGGCGGCGGAGGGCGAGGGCTTCGAGGAGTCAGGCATTATAGCAGCATCCCGGCTACTATTATAGCAGGGACGGGGGCAGGCGCCTTGCCACTTCCTACGCCTCTATCTCGTCCCGTCCGACGCGCCGCTGACCCGCGGGCCGGGCCTCGGCGTCGGCGGGCAGGACGGTCGGGGCGGGCTCGCCCGCTTCGACCATGCGGGCGATCAGGCGCTCGCGCAGGTGCGCGCGCACCGCCGCGTGCGACTCGTGGGCGACGAGGTTCGTCAGTTCCCAGGGGTCGGCCAGGAGGTCGTACAGGAACTCCTCGCGGTAGGTATCGGAGCCGCTGTCGTTCCAGCCGTGTTTGTCCGGCGCGGAGACGCTGTACTTCCAGCGGTGCGTGCGAACGCAGCGTCCGACTTGCGACTCCGATATCTGCGCGAAGACTTCGCCGGGCCATTCTTCGGTCGCTCCGCCGCCACCGCGCAGCAACCCGAGCAGGGAGCGTCCCTGCATGGCCTCGGGGATGGGGATGCCTGCCGCGTCGAGCAGGGTAGGGGGCAGGTCGAGCAGGCTGACCATCTCCTGCCGCCGCCCGCCGCCGACGAACCCCGGGCCGGTGATCGCGAGCGGCAGGCGCAGCGACGCGTCGTGGCAGCTACGTTTGTACTCGCCGTTGCGCGTCTTGAAGTGGCAGCCGTGGTCGGTCGTGTACGCTACGACGGTGTTCTCCGTCAGGCCGAGGCTCGTGAGAGAGTCCAGCAGCCTGCCGAACGCCTCGTCCAGCCGTTTGACCATTCCGAAATACCCGGGCAGGTGCTGCGGCGCGGAGCCGCCGAGCGCCTGTAGGTCGGGCGGCGTCCAGCGGCCCGCGTAGCGCTGCTCGTAGCCGGCCGGGGCGGGGTAGTCGTCCCGGTGGTTCTGGTGGTGCGGCTCCAGGTAGGAGACGAACAGGAAGAACGGCTCGTCCTTTCGCTCGTCCACGAAGCGGATCGCGGCGTCGGTGAGGGCGTCCACGCGGTAGCCCGGGAGTTTGACCCGCCGCTCGTCGTTGTCGTAGACCACGCAGTCGTAGGCGTCCGACGTGTGCTCCAGGGCGTTCGCGCCGAACCAGAACTCATAGCCCCCGCGCTGGTCGGCGGGCACCGGGTCGCGGTCGGCGAGGTGCCACTTGCCGATGTAGCCGGTGCGATAGCCCGCGTCTCGGAAGTAGTGGCCGAGCGTCTTCGCGTCCGCGGGCAGCGGGATCCCGTTGCGGTAGCACCCCGTTTTTGTTGCGTACTGCCCCGTCTGGAAGCAGGAGCGGGCGGGTCCGCAGACGGGCTGGCAGGTGTAGGCGTGGGCGGCGAGCGTCCCCTCCTGCGCCACGCGGTCGAAGTTCGGCGTCAGGTCGAGGGGGCAGCCGTGTACGCCGGTGGTGTCCCACCGCTGCTGGTCCGTGAAGAAGACGATGACGTTCGGTCGGCTCTGACGCATGCGGGTTCCTTAGGGGGCGTTATCCTCCCGTTTCCTCCGCGCCTCCGGTAATTCCTGCGGGCTCGTCGAAGCGGAGGGCGCACTGGGCGACGGGGGCGAACGAGCGGCGGTGCAGGGGACAGGGGCCGTGCTCGGCCAGGGCCCGCAGGTGATCCGGCGTCGGGTAGCCCTTGTGCCGGTCGAAGCCGTAGCGCGGGTACCGGGCGTGGTACTCCCCGGCCATCAGGCGGTCGCGCGTGACCTTGGCGAGGATGGACGCCGCCGCGATCGAGGCGGAGAGCGAGTCGCCCTTCACGAGCGCGCGGCACTCGGCGTGAAGATTCGGCACCGGAAGGCCGTCCACGAGCACGGCGTCCACGCCGGCGGCGGGTTCGAGCGCGGCGAGCGCGACCCGCATGGCCTGCTGCGAGGCGCGCAGGATGTTCAGGCGGTCGATCTCCTCGGGGTCGAGGACGCCGACCCCGAAGGCGAGCGCGCCGCACAGGATGCGGGCGAAGGCGCGCTCGCGCGCGGCCTCGGAGAGCTTCTTGGAGTCGCCTATGCCCGCGAGGTCGAAGTCGTCGGGCAGGACCACGGCGGCGGCGATGACGGGACCCGCCAGCGGGCCGCGCCCGACCTCGTCCACCCCCGCGATCCGGGCGAACCCCGCCGCGCGCATCTCCCGCTCGTACCGCCAGAGGTCGATCGGCTCTCCCACGCGTCGGCTCATCTGGCGTCCGCTCTCCACGAAGCGTCGGCAGCCTCGCGCAGGGGGGGCAGCCGCTCCGTCTCCTCGTTCAGGCGGGCGAGCAGCTCCCGCAGGCGCGCCATCTCCTCCGGCCCGAGGCGCTCCGCCAGCATCGCCTCGTACTCGCGGCTCAGCGCGACGGCCGCCCGGTGGAACGCCTCGCCGCGGGCGGTCAGGCGGACGCGCTTGGCGCGCCGGTCGTCGGGGTCCGGGGCGAAGGCGACGTACCCGCGCTCGTGCAGGGCGTCCACCAGGTACCCCATGCTCTGCTTGGTCATCTGCGCCCGCTCGGCGAGATCGGTCACGCGCGAGCCCTCCGGCGCGATGAAGCGGAAGACGCTGCTGAAGGCGGGCCGGACGTCGGGGAACCCGCTCCCGGCCAGCTCCCGGTACATCCGTCGCGCCAGCGTCTGGTACGGCAGCCGCAGGAGCGCCCCCAGCGTCCCCGCCTCCTCGGTCATACTTTTTTCGTCGCCCATCCTACTTCTATCTTGACACAGAGCAGATAATCTGTCTATAATGGACAGGTAAGCTGACTATTTGCATCGGTCGGCACGGAGAGGAAAAGGACGATGGCGACAATGATGGCAGAAAATGGCGCGCGGGCTGCGACGGCAGAGGCCGCCCTGGCGAACGCGGTACGCGACGGACGGGGATCGCTCACGAGCGCGGCGAAGCGCACGCTGAACGTGTTCGGCGTGGAGGTGGCGATCCTGGTCACGGGTGACGACACGGATGGGGCGTACGTGCTCTGCCGCGTCGGCGCGGAGCCCGGGATGGGCGCGCCGCCGCACCGGCACACGGCGGACGACGAGGCGTTCCACGTGCTGGAGGGGACGTTCGAGTTCCTGCGGGGCGGGGAGGTGCTGCGGCTCGGCCCGGGCGAGCGCGTGTTCCTGCCGCGCGGCGTGCCGCACGCCTTCCGGAACGTGGGGGACTCCAGGGGCTGGGTGCTGGAACTGGCGACGCCCTCGGCGCACGAGCGGTTCTTCGAGGACGCGGACCGGCTGTCGTTCCCGCCCGACCCGGAGGAGGCCGCCGCGGTCTGCCGCCGCCACGGCATCGAACTCCTGATGCCGGGGTAGGCGTGCTCCCTCGCGCGCTGCCGGTTCCTTACTTCTCGTCCAGGCTGGGCAGCATCGACACGGTGAGAGGGTGCTGCGGCGGACGGCCTTCAAGCACCGCTTCGAGGTCGTCCACCAGCCAGCCGACACAGCGCCGGACGCTCGCGATCACGCCGCCCGCGCGGTGGGGGGTGAGGTAAGCGTTCGGGAGCGCGCGCAGGGGGGACGTCGGCTCCAGCGGCTCCCGGTCGAAGACGTCGAGCGCGGCGAACAGGTCGCCGCGCTTCAGCCGGTCCACCAGCGCGTCGGTGTCGACCAGCGCGGCCCGGGCGACGTTGACCAGTACCCCATCCGGGCGCAGCAGGGCGATCTCCTCGCGCCCGAGCAGGTGGCGCGTCCCCTCGTTCGCCGCCGCGCACAGCACCACCACGTCGGACGCCTCCAGCATGGGGCGCAGGTCGCGCCGCGTCGCGGTGGGGAACTGCTCCAGGACCGCGTCGGGCACGAACGGGTCCACGACGTTCAGCGCGCATCCGAACGGCGCGAGCAACTCGCCTAGCCGCCGGCCCACGCGCCCGAAGCCGACGACGCCCACACTCCGCCCCGTCAGCTCCCGCTCGCGCCGGTCGATGTCGCCGGGAAACGCCTTCACCCACGGTTCATCCCCTGAGCGCATCTGGGCGTGGTAGTCGGAGACGCGCCGCAGCGTCGAGAGGATCAGGGCGAGCGCCATCTCGGCTACCGCCGGCGAGAATCCGGCCCGGGATACCGAGGCGGGGACGCCCCGCGCGAGGGCGATGCGCGCGCCCTGCTGGTTGATGTCGAGGTGGCCGCGGTACGCCAGCTTCGGCGCGCCGTCCAGAAGATAGTCCGTCAGGAGCGGCCACGACCACATCAGGACCGCGTCCGCCCACGCCAGGTCACCCGCGATCTCCTCGGCGCGGTTGTAGGACGTCTTGCGGACCGTGCCGAGAGCCGCCAGTCGCGCGAACGCATCGGTCAGGTCGGGGTGCGTGAAAAAGCCGTCGGGGAGGTTTACCAGGATGTTCATCGTGCGTCGTCGTCGCTCGCCCCCGGTGCCCGGCCGGCGGTCTAATTGTGGATGCGCTTGGCGTTGCGGATCGGCCAGAAGACGAAGTCCGCGCGGCCCACGATCCGGTCGGCGGGGAACGTACCCCAGACGTGCGAGTCGCGTGACTCGTTGCGGTTGTCGCCCATGACGAACAGGTGACCGGGGGGGACGGTCGCCGGGTCCATGTGGTAGTGGGCGTCCTCGCGGACGTAGTACTCGTGCAGGACCTGGCCGTTGCGCACGACCTTGCCGGGGTGAATGCGCACGGGCGCGCCGGGCCGACTGACCTTCTGCGCGAACTCCTCGGGGGTGATGCGCCGGTCTCCGATCCAGATGGTGTCGGTCATCAGGCTCAGGCGGGGCAGGTCGCCCCCCTCGACGCTGTTGAGGGTGCACAGGTGGCTATAGACGGCATCGGGCGTGTAGATGTACTCGTCCCGGCCTTTGCCGACGGCGACGTAGCCCGCCTTGATCTCGATGACGTCGCCGGGCAGGCCGACCACGCGCTTGATGAAGTCCTTCTCTTCGGGGTCGGCTTTGGCGGGGGCGCGGAAGACGACGATGTCGCCGTGGCGCGGCGGGTGCATCCGGTAGACGAATTTGTTGACCAGGATGCGGTCGCCCGCCCAGAGGGTCGGGTGCATCGAGCCCGAGGGGATGTAAAAGGACTGGACCACGAACGGGCGCAGGAGAAGGAATACCAGCGCGATGGCGAGGATGGCCGACTCCAGCAGGTCCGCCGTCGATCGAAAAAGAGACACGCGCGAGGCAATGAGCCCCGCGCGTGCGATGGTCAGAAAGATCAGTATGAGCAGGATCGTGGGCAGCGTGACGCTCGCTATGCGGTCGGTGATGTGCGCGACGCCCACGACATTCGGCTCCTGCTCTGCGGCGGGGTAGACCCGCGCGCTAGGGCTGCTCCGCGAAGCGGCCGGAGCGGGCTTCCTTGATGCGCGCGGCCTTGCCGACGCGATCCCGGAGGTAGTAAAGCTTCGCCCGGCGCACCGCGCCGCGGCGGATGACGTCGATCTTGTCGATGCGCGGCGAGTGCACGAGGAACGTGCGCTCGACGCCTACGCCGTTGCTGACCTTGCGCACCAGAACGGTGTCGCGGACGCCCTCGCCGCGGCGGGCGAGGACCACGCCCTCGAAGACCTGTACACGCTCTTTGTTGCCTTCGACGACCTTCGCGTGGACGCGAACGGTGTCACCGCCCCGGAACTTCGGGACGTCGGCCTTCTTTTGCGCCGTCTCGATGTCGCGGATGACCGATCCATTAATCGCCATCTCTTCGAACTCTCCTGATGAGTGATTTAGTTCGGCGCGTCCCCCGGCGGTCCCAGGCCGACGATGTGCGCGGCCCTCGACACGGGTTCCTCACCACGACGGCGCGCGCGCTTCGCGCATCGCATACCGCCGCACGTTGACCTATCCGTCTCCGGATCGGTCGGTTCCCTCCCGCTCCGCGTCGTAGGCGTCGATCAGTTTCTGATCGGCCTTCGACAGCGGGAGAAACTGTTCCCACAGGTCGGGACGGCGGGCGCGCGTCCTCGCGAGCGCCTGCTGCCGTCGCCACTTCGCAATGTTGGCGTGGTGCCCCGAGAGCAGCACCTCCGGGACCGCCTTCCCGCGGAATTCCGCCGGGCGGGTGTAGTGCGGGTACTCGAGAAGCACTTCCGCACCCTCCTCGCCGCTCCCGAACGACTCCTCGTGGGGCGACTCCTCGTTGCCCAGACCGCCGGGCAGGAGCCGCGTCACCGCGTCCAGGATCACCAGGGCGGGCAGCTCCCCGCCGGTGAGCACGTAGTCCCCGATAGACACCTCGCGCGTCACCAGGCCCTCGCGCACGCGCTCGTCCAGGCCCTCGTAGTGCCCACACAGAATTACGCACCGACCGGCGTGCGAAAGTTCCCGCGCCATCCGCTGCGTGAAACGCTCGCCGTCCGGGGCCGTGTAGAGCACCGGCGGGCGCGGCTCGCCCTCCGGCACGTCGGCGAGGACCGCCTCCGCGCAGGCGAACACCGGACCCGGCAGCATCACCATCCCCGCCCCGCCGCCGAACGGGTAGTCGTCCGTGGTCCGGTGGCGGTTCGCCGTGTAGTCCCGCAGGTCGTGGACGTGCAGGTCGAGTACGCCCGCCTGCCGCGCCCGGCCCACGATGGAGAAGGAGGCCGCCTGCTCCACCATCTCGGGGAAAACCGTTATCACATCGACGCGCAGGGCAGGCGGAGTGGGGGAAGGAGGGGCTTCGCGCTCCGCCTCCTCGCTACTCATCCTTGCGCAGACCCGGGATGTCCCGGACGACCATCCGTCCCGCCTCCAGGTCCACCGAAAGCACGATCTCGTCCGCGACCGCCGGTATCAGCGCCACATCGGTCTCGTAGACGTCGTTCGCCGGCAGGAAGAGGACCTTCGTGATGCGCCCCAGGTCTCTCCCCGACTCCGTCACGACGGCGAGTCCCAGCAGGTCGGCCTCATAATACACGTCCGGCTCCAGCTCGGGGAGCTGGTCGCGCCGGACGTAGACCTCCGCCCCGTGGAGCGCCTCTGCCCCGGTACGGTCCGTAACGCCGTCGACGGTCAGCATCGCCGCGCCGAGGTGCATGCGCACCGAGCGCACCCGCGCTTCCCTGTCCGGCGCGTCCGGAAGGCGCAGTTGGACGGCGGGGAGGGACGCCAGGATCTCCGGCTGTTCCATCAGCGGGCGCATCTTGACCTCGCCCCGGATGCCGTGCGGGACGGTGATGCGCCCCACCAGAACCAGGTTGTCTTCCGCCTCTTGCGCCACGCCGCCGTTCCCTCTGCAGAATCGTGCCCGGTCGCCCCGGCGCACTCGTCGCGCGCCGGGGCGACCGGGCGGGTAGGATACCGGAAGCTACGCCACTATCTCGACGTAGACCTTCTTCTTTTCCTTCATCGCGGCGGCCTTGGCCACCGTCCGCAGCGCGTTCGCGATGCGGCCCTGCTTGCCGATCACCTTGCCCAGATCGTCGGGAGCGACGCGCACCTCGTACGTGGTCGCTTCCTCGCCGGGCACTTCGTCTATCTGAACTCGGTCCGGCTCATCCACCAGCGCCTTGACCAGGTATTCAATCAGCTGCTTCAACTTAACTCAGCTCCTACGAACTCGCCCCTCGTTGGGCAGGGTTAGTCGGCGTCCCGGTTTAGGGGAGCCGACTCGTGTGGCTATATTGCCCACGTCTTAAGCGTACGTGCCCGCGCCGTGTGCTCGCCGCTGGTTATTCGATAGTTCGTCTACGAATAACGAGCACACGGGCGCGGGACGTGACGCAGATACTTTCCGCCCTGCAATGGCGTGCGCGCAGGCAGGCACAGGCGCGAGCGCGTCGCGGCACTACTCGGCGGCGGCGGTCTCTTCCCCTGCGGCGGCGTCCGCTGCTGCCGGGGCGGTCTCCTCGGCCGCGGGCGCTTCCTCGGCTGCCGGAGCTTCCTCGGCCTTGGGCTTCGGAGCGTGGGCCGCGATGCGCGCCTGCTTCTCGTCGGAGCGGCGGGACGCCTCCTTGCGGCGCTCCACGCGCGGGTTCGTCTCCAGCAGACCCTTCTTCACGAAGAGCGCGGCGGCGGTGTCCGACGGCTGCGCGCCCACGCTGAGCCAGTAGCGGATCCGGTCCTCCTTCAGGACCAGGATCGGGTCGGCGTCGGCCGCGACGATCGGGTTGTAGTAGCCCAGCTCCTCGATGTAGCGTCCGTTGCGCGCGCGACGCGAATCGGCGGCGACGACGTGGTAAAACGGGCGCTTCTTGGCGCCGTCGCGCCGCAGGCGAATCTTGACCGGCATATCGTTCTTTCCCCTTGTTTGACTGCTTTTGAACGGTTGAGGTTCAGGTTCGGGTCGATGATTTTATCTGATAATAATTGACGTGGCGCAGCAGGCCCACGCGCGCACGGGTCCGGCGTGTCGGCTCAGCCGCGCCCAAAGGGGAAGCCGAACCGCTTTCCGCCCCCACCCCCGCCGCTGTGCC
>DATLHN010000340.1:0-7093 GCA_035539875.1 Armatimonadaceae bacterium | reverse complement strand
CCCTACTGCCGCCGCCCCCCGCCGCCGTCGCTCCCCGCGCGCTGTTCGTCGGCTTGCCGCCGCACTCTGCCTCGCGGCCTGTGGCGGATTCGTCTTCGGTATCGTGCGCGGACGCCTCGAAGGCGAGGCCGACCCGCTTCCGCCTTCCGCCGACCTGAGCGGCGCGGCGACGGGCCACAACGCCTTTACCGCACCGGACGCCCGCGCGATGCAGGCGGGCGACTACGACCGGGCGCTGGACCTGCTCCACGCCGAACTCGCCGCGGAGCGCGACCCCGCGCGCAGGCGGGAACTGGCGGACCGCGCCCAGGAGATCGGCCTCTCCGCCCACATGCGCGACAAGGGGGAGGGGCGCGTCGCACTCCTGGCCTTCGAGGACGCCCTCGCGGTCTACCGCGAGGCGGGCGACGGCCCGTCGGCGGCGCGGGTGCTGGCGAACCTGGCGGACGCCCTGGCGATCCGGGGAGAGCGGCCCCGCGCGGCGGCGGCGTGGGCGGAGGCTCTGGAGATCGCCGCGCGCGAGAAGGACGCGCCGCTGGAGGCGATGCTGCTCCAGCGGGCGGGGGACTTCTCCTGCGCCGTCGGCGACTACGACGCCGCCCGGAAGCGGCTGAACCGCGCGCTCGCGGTGCACCGTGCGCAGCGCGACGCGGCGGGCGTCGCCCACGACCTGCGCTACCTCGGCCTCGCCGCCGCCGACACGGGCGACTACCCCGCCGCGTTCCGCCACCTCTCCGAGTCCGCGCGTCTGCTGCACACCCTGGGCGATAAGGAAACGCGGGCGGCCGTGCTCGGCATCTGGGGGGATGCGCGCCTGCGCTCCGGCAACGTGCGCGGGGCGATCCCGCTCTACGAAGAAGGTCTGGCCGTCTGGCGCGCGCGCGGGCAGGCGTACTGGACCGCCGTCTTCCTCGCACGCCGGGCGGACGCCGCCGCGCGGCTCGGGCGGCGCGTCGAGGCGAAGGCGATGGCCCGCGAGAGTCTGCGCCTGCTCGATACCTCCAACGGCGCCGTCGCCCGCGCGCTCCCGCTGCACGTCCTCGGGGACGTCGCCCGAGCCGAGGGGGACCGCGCCCTCGCCCGCCGCTGCCACGCCGAGGCGCTCGCGCTGCGCCGCCGCATGGGGAATCCGCGCTTCGTCGCCGAGGCCGAGAATGCCCTGCGCCTCGACGAAGCGCGGCAGCCGTAGCACTGCCCGCCAGGAGATGTTTGCGCCGATGCCGACAGACCCCATCGCCTCCGCCCTCGCCGCCCTGCTTCTGCTCAGTCCCGGCATGACCGGAGGAGCGTCGGACGCCGCCTCCGCCCTCGCCGACCCGGAGCCGTTGCCCGCGCTGGAGCGGACCGTCATCGACGGCAACTGGGCCGACCGCGCGACGCTAACGGGCAGGGCCGACGCCCCCGCCGGGAAGCACGTGCTCTGGTACCGCGACCCCGCCTCCGAGTGGACCGAAGCGCTGCCGCTCGGAAACGGGCGGCTCGGCGGGATGCTCTTCGGGGGCGTCGCCGACGAGCGCCTCCAACTCAACGAGGACTCGCTCTGGGACGGCTACGCGCAGGACGCCGGCAACCCCGACTCGCTCGCCGCGCTCCCCGAGATACGCCGCCTGCTCTTCGAGGGAAAGAACCAGGCGGCGGTGGACCTGGCCGGGAAGACCATGATGGGGCGGCCCACCCGCATCAAGCCTTACCAGTCGCTGGGCGAGTTGTGGATGGAATGTCCCGGTCTGCCCCGGGCGTCGGACTACCGCCGCACCCTCGACCTCGACACCGCCGTCGCCACGGTCCGCTACGCCCACGACGGCGTCACCTACTCCCGGGAGGCGTTCTCCTCCGCGCCCGCGCGGGCGCTCGTCGTCCGCTTTACCGCCGACCGCGCCGGGAAGATCGACTTGCGCATGACGCTCAAGCGGGAGAAGGACGCTGCCTGCGTCGCGCATCCCGCCGACGCCCGCGCCATCCTCCTGCGCGGGCGCATCGACCGGAAGGACGAGCAGGGCAGGGAGCGCGGGCTGCGCTTCGCCGCGCAGGTGACCGCCCGCGCCGACGGCGGTACGGTCACGAACGACGGCGGCATCCTGACCGTCCGCGGCGCGGACAGTCTGACGCTGCTCGTCACGGGGGCGACCGACTACCGCGGCGGCGACCCGGAGAAGCGGTGCGCGGACGACGCGGCGGGCGCGGCGGGGCAGCCCTACGAAGCCCTCAAAACGGCGCACGTCGCCGACCACCAGGGGTACTTCCGCCGGGTCTCGCTCGACCTAGGGAGCGCGGGCGCGGAGGCCGAGGCGCTGCCCACCGACGCACGACTGGCGCGCGTCAAGGAGGGGGCGGACGACCCCGGACTTGTGGCGACCCTCTTCCAGTACGGGCGCTACCTGCTGATCGGAAGCTCGCGGCCGGGCGACCTGCCCGCCAATCTCCAGGGCATCTGGGCGTGGCAGATGAGCCCGCCGTGGAACGCAGACTTCCACACGAACATCAACGTCCAGATGAACTACTGGCCCGCCGAGACCACGGGCCTGGCGGAACTGCACGAACCCCTCTTCGACCTGATCGACTCGCTCATCGCGCCCGGGGAGAAGGTGGCGAAGACGCAGTACGGCGCGCGCGGCTGGGTCGTCCACCACCTCACCGACGCCTACGGGTTCGCCGCGCCCGCCGACGGGCCGCAGGGCATCTGGCCGATGGGGGCGGCGTGGCTGGCGCAGCACCCCTACGAGCACTACCTCTTCAGCGGCGACCGCGCGTTCCTGGCGAAGCGCGCCTACCCGGCGCTGAAGGGGGCGGCCCGCTTCGTCCTCGACTTCCTGGTGGAAGCGCCCGCCGGAACTCCGGTCGCCGGGAAGCTGGTGACGAACCCGTCGCACTCGCCGGAGAACGCCTTCCTGCTGCCGGACGGCTCGAAGAGCGTCTTCACCTACGGCGCGACGATGGACCTGATGATCGTCCGCGACCTGCTCGAAAACTGCGTCGAGGCGAGCCGCGCGCTCGGCACCGACGCCGGGTTCCGGGCCGAGTGCGAGAAGGCGCTCGCGGGCATCGCCCCCGTGCGCATCAGCCCGAAGACGGGGCGCATTCAGGAGTGGATCGAGGACTACCCCGAGGCCGACCGGAACCACCGGCACGTCTCGCACCTGTTCGGCCTGCACCCCGGGCGGCAGATCACGAACGCGACCCCGGAACTCCACGCCGCCGCGCGCAAGGTTCTGGAGGGGCGCGGCGACGGCGGCACCGGCTGGAGTCTGGCCTGGAAGATCAACTTCTGGGCGCGGCTCCACGACGGCGACCGGGCGTACACCCTGCTGTCCAACCTGCTGAAGAACAAGACCCTGCCGAACCTCTTCGACAACCACCCGCCGTTCCAGATCGACGGCAACTTCGGGGCCACCGCCGCCGTCGCCGAGATGCTGCTCCAGAGCCACGTCCGCGCCGCAAGCGGTGACGGCTTCGAACTGCACCTGCTGCCCGCGCTCCCGTCGGCGTGGCCGACCGGGCGCGTCACCGGCCTACGCGCCCGCGGCGGCGTCACCGTCGATCTCTCCTGGGAGAACGGCAAGTTGTCCGAAGCGCGCCTGCTCTCGGCGAAGGGCGGCCCCGTCCGTGTCCGCCTCGGCGACACGGTCCGCGCCGTCACCCTCCCGCCCGGCAAGCCGCTCGCCCTGAACGCCGACCTCGCGCGGGCGGCGGAGTAGCGCACCCGATGCCAGAGTACGCCCCGCCTGCCGTGCCGCGCGAACGGGAATACTTCGTCCTGCGCGACGGACTGCCCAACGCCGCCGCGCGCTTCTTCAGCGCTAAAGGGGGAGCGGCGACCGTCGCCTTCCTCGGCGGGTCAATCACAGCGACCGACGGCGGCTGGCGCGACGAGGTCGAGCGGTGGCTGGCGGAGCGGTTCCCGCGGACCCGCTTCACCTTCGTCCGCGCGGGCATCCCCTCGCTCGGCTCGGTGCCGCACGCCTTCCGCCTGGAGCGCGACGTCCTTTCCGCCGGGCGCATCGACCTCTGCTTCGTCGAGGCCGCGGTCAACGACCCGACGAACTTCACCCCGCCGGAGCGCATGGTCCGCGGCATGGAGGGCGTCGCGCGCCATCTGCGCCGCCTGCAGCCCGCCTGCGACGTCGTCCACCTGCACTTCGCCATGCCCGAGCATCTGGAAGCGTACCGCGCGGGGAGGACGCCCGAGGCCATCCGGCAGCACGAGCGGGTCGCGGCGCGCTACGGAAACCCCTCGCTGGACCTGGCGCGCGAGGTCACGGAGCGGATCGCGGCGGGCGAGTTCACCTGGGAGCGCGACTTCCGCGACCTGCACCCGTCGCCGTTCGGCCACCGGCTCTACGCCAGCAGCATCGCGCGCCTGCTGGACGCCGCCTTCTCGACTGCCGGGACGCGCCCGAAGCCGCACACCCTGCCCAAGCCCGTGGACGCCGCCTGCTACGACGCGGGCCGCCTCCTCCCGCCCGACGCCGCGACGGAACGCTCCGGCTTCCGCCACGAACCGCGCTGGAAACCCACCGACGGCGCGGGCACCCGTCCCGGCTTCGTGGACGTCCCCGCGCTCGTCGGCGCGGAGCCGGGAGCGTCGTTTGTCCTACCCTTCGCCGGGACGGCGGTCGGCATTCTGGTCGCGGCGGGGCCGGACGCGGGTCGCATCGCGTACGAGGTGGACGGCCGCCGCTACCCGTCGCTCGACGCCTTCACCCCCTGGAGCAAGAACCTCCACCTCCCCTGGGCGCTCGTCCTCGCCGACGGCCTGCGCCCGGGGCCGCACCTACTCAAAGTGCGCCTCCTGCCCGAACACGCCCCCGATTCAAAGGGTACCGCGCTCCGCATTCTTCACTTCCTCGTGAACGGTGAGTAATGACCGGGAGGGACACGGCGGGCTATACCGAGTCCCGCGCCGATTTCGGGGCTTATACCCCGGGGCGTTAGCAGCCCGCCTATCCGATCCGCTTTGCCTCCCAGGAGTCGAACACCTCGTCCCACTGCGGCGTACCCCTCAGGGCAGTGTATGAGGCGTACGTCTCCTGGAGCGACGGGACCTCGGGCTGCGGCTCTAAGACGGGCGAATGAACCTGAATCCGTGGATAAAGATACTGAACGAGGAAAGCATCCTGCCGATCCAAATTCTGGGCGTAGGACTTGCTTCCACTGATCAGAAACGTGATATCAAGCGTATGCCAACCCGTCTTCTCGTCGTAGAACTGGGGGCGCACGTGCTTAGAGCCGCGATTCCCTGACACACAGAAGCGGCCGACGAGCGACCGGGCAGGAATGCCGTGCGCGCGCATCAGCGACACGAACACGCTCGACAGCCCCGCGCAGGTTCCCCCGCCTCTCTGACAGGTCGTTAGCGCAGAAACGCCTTGGGTATCCATGGCGCGTAACACTCCCCGGAGTTGCCCGCCGATGCGCTCAGCGTACGACCCTGTCGGCTCTCCCCGCTCGCGCGAAAGCGCGTTGTCCCGCACCCAGCTCGTGAACGCGGGCAGGTGGAAATCGAAGTAGTCGGTTGAATGTTCCCGGTCCAGGGGGCGAGGGCGGGCGTAGGGCGCGGGCAGGTTGCCCCGGTCGCGGGTGCGCCCGCTGAACTCGACCACCATCTCCAGTGTGAACCGCAACTCGGCGTGCTGCGCCTCGTCCAAAGCCGGGAAAGCCAGGCAAAGGTATCGGTCGCCGGAGCGCTCATTCGTCTGGACGCGCTGCACACTAGCGGAGGGCGAAGTAATGCGCCACTGACGCAGACGCTGCCCCTGAAAGTCAGGGGGCAGAGCTGCGAAGGCGACCCAGCAGGCGGCTTGCCCGTTCTTGATGGAGTAATACGCCTCCTGGCGCAGTTCGTACGTAGGCATATCGGTTCCAACCGCGCGAACGAGGGCAGAGAGAAGCAGGCACCCCATTCCCGGTGAGGTGCCCGCGGGCACTACGAACTCCGGGTCAAAAACGGAGCCCGTGTTGCGGACGTTTACCGCTCCAGGATGAGGGGGCGGTCCATCGCGCCGAAGGGGGTCTCGTAGCGTCGGGTGGGCCAGTTCTCGGAGCAGGCGGTCAGTACGATCAGGCCGTCCTCCGTGGCGACCACCGTGTCCTCGCACTTCGTACCCGCGATGGACGGGTTCCAGGCGAACGCCTGGTTCGGCAGGACGGTCTGCGTACTGGTGGGCGTTGCCTTGTAGTCCCGGCCCGCGTAGCCGGTCGCGCCGCCCTGGTGGTGGTGCGTCCATTCGTCTGGGAAGCCCTGCTCGGCGTACGCCGCTTGCGCCCGCGCGAAAACCTCGCCGACGCTCGCCCCGGGCGTGGTCGAGGCATTCAAAACGGTGTCCACGGTGCAGGTGGCGTCGTGGCGGCGGGCGAGGTCGGCGTCCACCGGGCCGAACGAGACGATCCGCGTGGCGCAGGTGATGAGGCCGTACGCCTGCGCGCCGGTGACGAGCATGACGTACTTCTCGGCGGTCTTGCCAGTCGGGATGGGGTGGCGGAAGCGGCGGGCGCGCTCGTCGGCGGCGACCAGGGTGAGGTGGGGGGTGACGCCCTCGTCCTCCAGGAAGTGATCGAGCACCGCGCCGATCTCGTGCTCGGTCATGCCCGGGTCGATCGCCTGCGCCGCCGTCTCCAGCGCCTCGCTCGCCACCGAGCCCAGCCAGCGGTAGCGGGCGATCTCGTCGGGCGTCAGTTCGTAGCGCAGGGGGGCAAGGTCGCGGGCGGCGAGCAGGGTCGCGCCGCCTATCGGAGTGTCCGCGCCGAAGGGCACGCCGCCTGTCAGTTTTTGCACCTCGGCGGCGAGGTCGAAGGCGTACCAGGGGGCGGCGACGAAGGAGAAGCCCTGCTCTTCCAGCATCTCCTCGTCGCGCAGGCGCGGCTCCTCAATGCTGTCGCAGAGGAGGTACTTTCCGCCGTCCCGGGTCCAGAGGGCGTGGCCCGCCCCGACGTCCGTCCCCTTCGGAACGTGGTTGTCCCGCCCGCCCGTGGCCCACGCGAACGGGTACCGCTGCGAAATCAGGAGGCCCGACAGGTCCCGCTCCGCCAGGAAGGAGCGGACGCGCCGGTCCTTTTCCGCGATCTCCTCCGCGCCCGCCACCGGTATCGTCGTCAT
>DATLHN010000339.1:0-20790 GCA_035539875.1 Armatimonadaceae bacterium | reverse complement strand
TCGGCGTCTTTGGCGCCCGCTCGCGGATCGTCCGGGCCATGTCGATCCCGTCCACCTCGCCCGCCATCACGATGTCGCTGAGGACCAGGTCGAAGGGGCCCTCGCTCTCGAGCGCGCGCAGGCCGGCCAGGCCGCTGGAGGTGCTGACCACCTCGTGGCCCAGCTCCTCGACCATGCGGGCGGCCACGTCGGCGACCTCGGGGTTGTCCTCGACCAGCAGGATGCGGCCGCTGCGGCTCAGCGCGATGGGCTCGTCCTCGTCCTGGGGCTTCGGCGCGCGGTCGGCGCGGGGCAGGTAGAGGGTGAAGCTGGTCCCGGCGCCCAGCTGGCTGGCCACGGTGACCTGGCCGCCCGACTGCTGGGCGAAGCCGTAGACCTGCGACAGGCCCAGGCCCGTGCCCTTGTCCACGTCCTTGGTGGTGAAGAACGGGTCGAAGATGCGCGGGAGGTTTTCGGGCGCGATCCCCGCGCCGTCGTCCCGCACCTCGATCACCACCCCGCGGTCCGACGCCGCGGCGCGGGTGCGAACCCGGACCGCGCCCCCCGGCTCGCACGCGTGAACGGCGTTGATGAGCAGGTTGAGCAGGACCTGGTTGATCTTGCCGGGATGGCACAGGACCGGGGGCAGGTCGCCGAAGTCGGTCTCGAACCGGATCCCCTTCTTCTTCATCTCGTGGCGGATGATCTCGACGGTGGAGGAGATCGCCGCGTTTATGTCCGCCTCCTTGACCTCGGCCTCGTCGAGGCGGGCGAAGTCGCGCAGGTTCAGGACGATGTCGCGGACGCGCTTCAGCCCCTCCAGCGACATTTCAAAGTGACGCCGGTAGTTCTCGGAGATGTAGTCGAGGTCGATCTCCTCCTCCTGCCGCCGCGTCGCCTCGGCGACTTCGGGGGGGAGGTGGCCGCGCGCGCCGCGGTACGCTTCCAGCAGCTCCATGGCGGACCGCATGTCGCCCTGGAGAACGGTGACGTTGTTGGTGACGTAGGCGAGGGGGTTGTTCACCTCGTGGGCGACGCCCGCGGCGAGCTGGCCGAGGCTGGCGAGCTTTTCGCTCTGGATAAGGGCCGCCTGCGCGTCGCGCAGCCGCCGGTTCTGCTCGGCCAGGGTCTGCTCCAGCTCGATCAAACGCTCGCCCGCGCGCACGCGGACCCGGAGCTCGTTGTGGTCAAACGGCTTCGTGACGAAGTCGTCCCCGCCTGCCTCCAGGCCGACGACGATGTCCTCGGTCTCGGAGCGCGCGGTGAGCAGGATGATGAAAGGATACCCCTTGTCCGGGCGGGCGCGGATGCGGCGGATCAGCTCGACGCCGTCCATCTCGGGCATCATCCAGTCGGTGACGACGAAGTAGAAGTCGCCGGCCTCGAAGAGGGACCACGCCTCCGCGCCGTCCCGGGCGACGACGACCTCGTGACCCCACTTCTGCAAGTGGCTCTGCAGCAGCCGCCGCGAAACTGCGTCGTCCTCGGCGATGAGAATCTTCAACCGGGAGCCTCCTCCCTCCACGATTCCAGCGCGCCCTGCAGGCGGACCACCTCGCGCTCCACCCCGGCGAGCGCCGCCTCCGCGCGCGACAGGTCGCCGCCCTCACCGGCGGTCTCCATCTCCTGGAGCGCCGCGGCCGCCCGCCGGGCGCTGAAACTCCCGACGCCGCCCTTGAGCGCGTGCGCGGCGCTCCGCACCGCGGGCGCGTCCCGACGCGTCACCGCCTCGCGGATCTGCGACACGCGGGCGGGCAGGTCGGCGAGCAGGATATCCACCAACTCCCGCAGCAGCTCCCGGTCCCCGCCGGCGCGCTTCAGGGCCTCGTCCAGGTCGAAAGCGGGCGTATCCGACTCGGCGGTTCGCTCTTCTGCCGCGGCGGCAGACGCCCCGTCCCCGGCGGTCTCCGGGTCGGGGAGCATCTTCCCGACGAGGGCCAGGAGTTCCCGGGGCTGCAACGGCTTGGAGATGTAGTCGTCCATGCCCGCGGCTAGGCAGCGGTCCCGGTCGCCGGACATGGCGTGGGCGGTCATCGCGGCGACGGGCAGGCGAGGCTCCCCCTCGGCTTTCTCCCATTCCCGTATGGCGCGCGTCGCGTCCAGGCCGTCCATCTCCGGCATCTGCACGTCCATCAGGACGAGGTCGAAGCGGCGGGACGGGTCCCTGCGGGCCTCCAGCGCCTCCCGGCCGTTGCCGACGACCGTGACCGCGTGCCCCTGCTTCTCCAGGATCCGCATGGCGAGGCGCTGGTTGACCTCGTTGTCCTCGGCCAGCAGGATCCGCCGTCGCGCCGCGCCTCCGGGCGCTGCCGCCGCCGTCCCGTCTCCCGGTGACCGTCGCGCGACGTCCGCCGGCGGGGACGCGTCCAGCGCGACCAGTATCCGGTCCAGCAGGGCGGACTGCTGGACCGGCTTCGTGAGGTAGGCGCGGACGCCGAGCGCGCGGCAGCGGGCGATGTCGCCGTGCCGGTCCGCGGAGGAGAGCATCATCAGGGTCGCCCCCGCGATCTCGGGGTTCTCGCGGATGCGCCCGGCCAGCGCGAAGCCGTCCATCTCCGGCATCATGCCGTCGAGGAGGACGAGCGCGAACGGCTCGCCCGCCTTCTGCGCCCGCTCCAGGGCGGCCAGCGCCTCCCCGCCGCTCTCGACCACGGTGGGCCGCATGTTCCAGTTCGTCAGCATCTCCCGGAGGATGCGCCGGTTCGTCTCGTTGTCGTCCACCACCAGCACGGGCAGGTCCCGCAGGTCCGCCACCGCGGCGGTGGCGGGCGGCGCGGCGGCGGGGCCGTCCGCCGCCCCCTGCAGGCCGAAGCGGACGGTGAAACGGAACGTGCTGCCCCGGCCCGGCTCGCTCTCCACCCCGATGCGGCCGCCCATCATGCCGACCAGCTGGTTGGTGATGGCGAGGCCCAGCCCGGTCCCGCCGTACCGGCGGGTGGTAGACGCGTCCGCCTGCGAGAAGGCGTCGAAGATCAGGCGCTGCTTGTCGGGGGGGATGCCGATGCCGGTGTCGCGGACGGAGAACTGGAGGGTGACCTCGTCCTCGCGCTTCTCCGCGAACTCCACCTCGACGACGACTTCTCCCGCCTCGGTGAACTTGATGGCGTTGCCCACCAGGTTCACCAGGACCTGGCGCAGGCGGTGCGAGTCGCCGATCAGGGCGTCCGGGACCCCGGGGGGGACGTGGCAGGCCAGCTCCAGGCCCCGGGCGTGGGCGCGCGCCGCCAGGGTGTGGACCGTGTCGCCGAGGCAGTCCCGCAGCGCGAAGGGGGCCGGGTCGAGGCTCAGCTTGCCCGCCTCGATCTTCGAGAAGTCAAGGATGTCGTTGAGCAGGACCAGCAGCTGGTCCGCGGACGACTTGACCGTGTCCAGGTACTCGCGCTGCTCCGGCGTCAGGTCCGTGTCGAGGGCGAGCTCCGTCATGCCGATGATGCCGTTCATCGGGGTGCGTATCTCATGGCTCATGTTGGCCAGGAACTCGGACTTGGCGCGGGTCGCCGCCTCGGCCGCCTGGCGCGCGGTTTCCGCCGCCTCGCGAGCGGCGTCCGCCGCCTGGCGGGCCTGCCGCATCTGCGCGGCGGCCTGCTCGCGCGCGGTCACGTCCCAGAAGAGGCACTGGGTCCCGATGACCGCGCCGGTCGCGTCGTGGATGGCGGTCTTGCGCACTTCCACGGACTTCTTCGCCCCGTCCGCGCGCCCGTGCTCCTCCACCGCCTCGAAGGGTTCGCCCGTTTCCAGGACGCGGCGGTCGTCCCCGCGGTACTTTTCCGCCAGCTCCGGCGCGAACAGGTCGAAGTCGGTCCGGCCCAGGATCCGTTCGGGCGGCAGCCCCACCGTGTCCTGGAACTGCCGGTTGGCGAAGGTGAAACGTCCCTCGGCGTCCTTGCGGAAGATGTTGAGGGGCAGGTTCTCCACCAGAGAGTGGTAAAGCGCCTCGCTGTCGCGCAGGCCCGCGAGCAGGCGCTGACTCTCCTCGACCGAGGCGCGGAGCGCGTCGTCGGTGCGCCGCCGCTCGGCCTCCTTGCGGTCCAGCGATAGGGCGTTCGCCCAGAGGAGCGCCGCGACGACCACGATGACGAGGACGACGAAGATCGCGAACCCGAACGCGGCGTCGTACGCCCCGGCGCGCTGCCCCGCCAGGATCAGCCCGCCCAGCGCCAGGGGGAAGCCGAGGAGGAACGGCATCAGGCGGCGCAGCATCGCGCCGCCGAGCCCGTCGGCCGCGAGGCGCGCCGTCAGGCCGCGGTCCGGGCGTCCGGCGAGGACGGCGACCGACAGGAGGAGGAAGGCGGTCGCGGTGTGCAGCGCCATGGGAAGGTAGTGCGCCACGCCGCGAAACGTGCTGATGCCGTACGCATAGCCGATCAGCGCGAGCAGGGCGATCAGCCCGGTCACGAGCGCCGGGTACTCCGCCGCCGCCGCTTCCCGTGCGGCAGCGGGCGACGTGCGGTCGCCGCCGCTCGCGCCCCCCTCGCCCAGGAGCGCGAGGCCCAGCAACAGGAAGGCCAGCGCCGTGTTCGGGGCCATCCGGTTGTCGGCGAGGTCCTCGCGGAAGAGCGCGCGGTCGAGGGCGAAGTCCCAGCCGAAGAGGTACCTCCCGAGTACCAGGAGGCTGGCGAGGACGACCAGCGCGGCCAGCACCCGCCCCGCCGCCGCGCGGCGGCGTCCCCCGCCCGCCGCCGCGTCGGCGGTCCGGGTCAGCCGGAGGCTCGCGCCCGCGCACAGGAAGCACAGGGCCGTCAGCGGGTTCATCGCGATCAGGCCGGGGAGCACCCGCTTCAGGGGTTCTATCCCGAACGTCCACCCGAGGAGGACCGCGCAGGGAATCGTCAGGGCGATGAGATGGGCGACCCGTGCGACGGATCGGAGGATGCCAGCACGCCGAGAATTGGGTTGAGGCAGCATTGACTCCCCCCGTCCGAGCGGTCGCTCTCCCGCGCGGTGCGGCCGGTCCGCACCTGCCTGATGATTCGCCGCATTTTAACGGGTATCCTGCCGGGCCTCGCTCAGGATCTGCTCCAGGTCCAGCTCGGTGGAGGGCCGCGTGTCCGCCTTCAGGATGTTCCGCATCAGGGAAAGCGCGTAGTCGTTGTCCTCGGACTCGTTCGAGGCGCAGCAGTCCGACGGGACGAGCAGTTTCAGGTCGCGCATGTAGGCGTCGTTCGCGGTGAAGAGGACGCAGATGTTCCCGGCGATGCCGGTCAGGATCAGGGTGCGCGCGCTCAGGTGCTCCAGCAGGACTTCGAGGTTGGTGGAGAAGAACCCGGAGTGCTTGGGCTTGATGACGAAGTAGTCGTCCTCGTCCGGCCTCAGGGCTTCGACGAGCTGCCTGCCGCGCACGCCGTCCCTCAGGCATCGCTCTATCAGCTTGTTGAGGTCGCTCTGCCAGCGCCCGTAGTTGTCGTTGACGTAGACGACGGGGATGCCGGCCCGCTTCGCGCGGCGCTTGAGGTCCGACAGGCGCTCGGCCATGGCGGGAACGTGGCGCAGCAGCCGGTCCGCCCCCTCGAACTCCAGGTCGTTGATGACGTCGATCAGGAGCAGGGCCACCGGGGACTCGTCCGGCACCATTCCGTTCGGGTCGTCCGCTTTGTGTCGCATGGTTTATTCGTACCCCGCCCGAAACGGAGACTCTTTGCAGGTATAGTTGACAGGGCGAGCGCGGTGGAGGTAGACTCCACCGGAGCGAGCAGGCTATGCCGACCCGTCTCGCCCCTGCTTCACCAATTCCCGACGCCAGGCCGGACAGACCGGCGCGCCATTGGCCAGCGCAAGCAAGGAGGACACCATGCTCTTCAAACCCGTTGCGGCTCTCGTTCTCGCCTTTATCTCTCTGGCCGCCGCCACCGCCGCCGCCCGCGCCCAGACCGTCGAGGTCGTGATGAGCGGGCTGGACAACCCGCGCGGCCTCGCCTTCGGACCCGAGGGCGGCCTCTACGTCGCCGAGGCGGGCCGCGGCGGGAGCGGACCCTCCATCTTCCTGCGCGGCGCGCTCCGTTCCTACGGCCCGAGCGGCGCGCTGACGCGCCTGTGGCGCGGGAAGCAGGAGCGGGTGGCCACCGGTCTGCCCTCGATGGTGGATGCGACCGGCGAGGCGACCGGGCCGCACGACGTTTCATTCCAGGGACGCGGCGGCGCGTACGTCACCATCGGCTTCGGCGGCGACCCCGCCCTGCGGGCGGGCTTCGGCCCGGTCGGATCGCTGTTCGGTACTCTGGTGCACGTCCCCGCCAGCGGCAAATGGCGCGTGGCGGAGGACGTCGCCGCCTACGAGGCCGCCGCGAACCCGGACGGCGGGGTGGTGGACTCGAACCCCTACGGCATCTTGGCGGAGCCCGGAGGACGCGTGATCACCGACGCGGGCGGGAACTCCCTGTTGCGGGTCGGGGCGAACGGCGAGATCGCCACACTGGCGACCTTCCCGGCGCGGCCGGCGCGCTCGACCGACTCCGTACCGACTTCCGTAGCGGTCGGGCCGGACGGCGCGTACTACGTCGGCGAACTGACCGGGGTGCCGTTCGCGGCCGGGGCGGCCCGCATCTATCGGGTGCCCGCGGGCGGGGGCGCGGCCGAGGTCTTCCTCGAAGGCTTCAAGACCATCCTCGACATCGCCTTCGGGCCGGATGGCAGCCTGTACGTCCTCCAGCACGCGACCGGGCCGGTCTTCTTCGGCGGACCGGGCCAGGTGATCCGCGTCGCCCCGGACGGCACCCGCACGGTCGTGGCGGGCGGACTCGACCGCCCGACCTCGCTCGTGCTCGGAGCGGACGGCGCGATCTACGTCTCGAACCGCGGCCTGTCGATCGGGGGCGGCCAGGTCCTGAAGATCACGCCGTAAGGGAAGGTTAGGGCGGACGCCGGAAACCCGGCGTCCGCCCGGAGATCGCGTGCTACAGGTCCGCCTGGGGCCAGATGCGGTCCCACGCCTCCATCCAGTTCTTGCCGCGGGCGCGGACTTTCAGCGGCTCCGCGATCTCGACGCCCTCGCGGCCCCGGAACTGGCCCACCTTGTCCACGGTCTCCACTTCGATGGTGATGGTGGTAGGCCCGGCCGGGGCATAGACGCGGCCCTTCGTCGCGCGGCTCAGGGCTTCGCGCGCGCCGTCCTCGATCATCTGGCGGGCGCGCACCGGCGGGATCTGCCGGGCCGAGTAGCGCGACAGCCCCTTCTTCACCGCCACGCAGACGGCGTCGTCGCCCAGGATCTCCCGCGACTCGCGGCAGGTCGCCTCGTCGCCGGTGACCAGCGCCACCGGGCAGTCGAAGTGTCCGCAGAGCGCGGCGTTGATGCCCAGCTCGCCGACCAGGTCGTCGTTGAACCAGAGGTTGCGCCAGGTGACGGTCGAGATCGTGTGGCAGAGGACGCCGTCGGGGGTGCCCGCGCGGGCGTGCATGCCGACCATCAGGGCGGCGTCGCAGCCCTTCTCCAGCAGTTCCGTGTAGCGCGACCACTTGTGGTGGGCGACCCACTCGCAGTCGGGGTGCAGCAGCTCGGGGATGTACGAGTTGAAGGTCCAGTCGCCGCCCGCGCCGTGGCAGTCCACGGCGACGATCTCGGTTGCCCCGGCGGCGAGCGCGCCGCGCACGGCGGCGTTGATCTCCTCGGTGTAGAGGCGGCGGGCCTCCTCGAACATGGGCGAGCCGCCCTCCGTCTGCTTCCAGGTGACGATGCCGCTGACGCCTTCCATGTCCGACATGATGAGTACGCGCATCCGTACGTTCCCCCCCACGACCTCGTTTGTGCTGGAAGCGGATTCGCCACGTGCTAGCCGGTTACCTGCCGCAGAGGCAGGTAGTCAGGGCGTTTCCAGCAGGGCCTGCAGGCGGCGGTGGGGGGTGACCCTCTGGAGCGCCTCGACCGCGAAGCGGAGGGCGGGCGCGACGACGAGCTCTTTCTCGATGAGCAGCTCGAACAGCCGCAATTTCGCCTGACGGCGCGCCTCGGCGCGGGCGCGTTCGCCGTAGCGCGTGTCGCCCGCCATGCGTTCGTACGCCGCGGCGACGCAGTAGGCGTCGAGCAGGCTCTTGCGCGTGTGGTCGGTCTTCCCGGTCGTGTTCTCTTCGTGCGCGCGGAGGAAGCAGAGCGGCGTCGCCGTGTAGGCGAAGTCGTATCCGTGCAGCATCCGCAGGTAGAAGTCCCAGTCCGCGATGCCCCAGAGGCGCGTGTCGAAGCCGCCGAGCGCCGTAAAGGCGTCGCGGCGTATCAGCACCGCGCTGGCGCTCTTGAGGAAGCAGGTGGAGGTGTGCAGGGCGAGGACGTCGGAGCCCTTCTCGAACGTCACGCCGCCGAACTCCCGCATCGCGTCGTTGTACCAGTGGACGTACGAGTGCGTAATGACGCCGGTGCCGTTCATGTACGTGGGCCGCGCGTAGAGCAGGGCGGCGGAGGGATGCGCCTGCGCCATCTGCGCCATCCGCTCCAGAAAGAACGGGTCCGCGCTATCGTCCGCGTTGGGGAACCAGAGCCAGTCCCCGGTCGCCTCCTCCGCCGCCTCGTTCCACCGCCGGTAGACGGTGCCGGAGTTTTCCGGGCACTCGCGCATTTTCAGGTTCGGGACGTCTTGAAACGTGCGAATGACGTCGGCGCTGCGGTCGGTCGAGGCGTCGTCCACGTAGAGTATTTCGCGCGGCGGGAGCGTCTGCCCGGCGATGCTGCGCACGCGCTCCTTGAGAAAGCGGGCGTAGTTGTAGTTGGGCAGGATCGCGGAGACGCTCGCCGTCATGCGTGCTCGTCAGCGCCTTCCGTACTCAATGCCGCCCGCTGCGAAAAGCGTCCCGTGTGCGGGACTGTGGCGACCACCGCCGCCGCCGCCGCCGCCGGGGCTACGTTCAGGCCGGCGAGGTGTTCCCGCCTGAGACCGGTCACCTCCGCGGACAGGAGAATGAAGGGAGCGTCGGGCGTGAGGAGCGCGGTGCGCGCGTCGTCGCTCTCCAGGACGACCGGAGCGACGACGTCCGCGCCGTCGCGCCACTTCGTACGCGGGGACGCCGTCTCGGTATCGCGCAGGAGCGTCTCCAGGAGCCGCGTTTCCGGGTCCATCAGCGGCTCCCCGACAAGCGAACGGGCCACCTCTCGCGCCCATGACCCCTGGCCCGCTTCCGCGAGCGCGCGGGCCAGATGAAGGCGCAGGCGCTCCGTCCCCTCGAACCCGACGGCATCCGCCGTGCGGAGGCACGCGACCGCACGGTGGGGGTCGCCCGCCTCCAGGTAGCGTACGCCGAGTGAATAAAGCACGCGGCCCGGGTGCGGGGTACCGTCGAGCATCGCCTTCAGTTCTGCGGGTCCCGCGTGGCGGGCTGCGACGGGCAATACGCCGGTCGTGGACTGGCGCAGCAGACGCCTCTTGGCGTTGCGCAGACGGAGGTACAGCCCGGAGAGGGGGCCGGACTTCAGGTAGGTGCGGGCGTTACTGACCATTTTCCCCCGGTCGACAGTGCCACGGTCAATGGGGGCGCTCGCCCCGCAAGTCAATCATACCACCGGAGCACGGGCTTCAATCACGGGAGTTGGCGTCGGCCGAAAAATAGACGGGTGGCAGGCGGACGTGCAACGCCGGTCAGGCCAAAAACTGGTAGACCGGCGCGTCGATCAGCCGCCCGACCAGCGTCCAGAACGCCTGGATGGCGATGTCGCCCAGGATCAGGCCGATGAAGAAGGGGATGCTTCGGCGGTAGAGCCCGCTGCCGCCGAAGCGCTGCACCATGACCTTCACCGCCCACGCCACGAGGAACGGGACGAAAAAGGCGTTCATCGTGTAGGTGTTGGCGAGGACGTACCCGACCGGCGAGAAGGGGAAGCCGAGGAAGCGGGTGCGCAGGGCGGCGAGCAGCAGCGTGAAGCCGCCCGCGAACGCCATCGCCCCGACCCCGTCGCGGTCCCAGGGTACGCGGCTGGTCGCGAGGTTGTGCATCTCGCGCATGCTGATCTGCGCCTTGACGAGCGGGTAACTGCTGGCCTTGGCGGTCGCCGCGCCGAGGTCGTAGAACTGCGTCAGGCTGCTCCACCAGCCGAAGGCGAGTGCCGTGACCGTGCCGATGGCGACCCAGAGGGTCACCGTCCGCCAGCGAATCCCCATCGTGTCGGCGATCTTGAGTCCCTCCATCAGGTAGGGCAGGGACTGCCCGCGGATGTCGACGTGGACCATGTCGAAGTGCCCGCCCGCGACGAGTGCCCGGTCGGGGACGCCGAACGTGCCCGTCGCCGCCGCCATGACGCGGTGCGGCGTCCAGAGGGTGGGGGCCATGCTCCACTGCCCCCCGGCCTCGGCGCGCACGCGGGCGGCGGTGAGGGTGAAGCCCACGTAGACCACGACCACGCCGACGGCGACCGCGGGGGCGATGCCGACCCCCACGAGCAGAAGGGAGCAGAGCGCCATGCAGACCGCCCCGATCACCCCGAGGCGCTTCATCTCGCGCTGCTCGCCGGGAGGCGTGTCGCGCATCAGGCTGCGCCAGTGGTAGTACGCCCCCCAGGCGGTCAGCAGGGCGAAGCCGATCCACGCGCCCGCGGCCTGCTCCTCGCGAAACGGGAAGCGTCCGGCGGCCCCCGCGCCGCCCGCGCCGAGGCCCGCCATCGCGCCCGCGACGTGGGAGAACTTCGACGCGAACAGGAAGAACCAGCAGCTGAAGCTGACGCTGCTCGGCACGAAGTACGCCAGGCCCACGGCCATCGGGTAGATGCTGATCTGTAGGTTCGGGATCGCGTTCCACGGCGGCGAGGGGAAGAGGGACGGGCGGATGTCGTACGCTTTGAGCTGGAAGGCGGGGACCGACGGGTACCACTCGTGCAGGGCCAGAAGGCTCTGGAAGACGACCGGCAGGGCAGCGCCCGCCCAGAAGAGACGCCGCCGGAACAGATCGTCCTGCGGGTCCGTCAGCTGGAGTGGGAGCAGCGTGACGGGGAAGGTCAGTCGCTCCTGCCGTATCCAGATGCGGTGCAGGACCGCGGCGAGGCCGAGCCACACGCCGGACAGCAGCAGCAGGTAGGCGCTCCAGAAGAGGATCGGCACGGTCCACGCCTGCCAGGGGACCGCGCTGTCCCCCCGGTAGAGCGCCGCGATGGCGGCGGGGTCGTGCAGGATCGGCAGGCCCGTGAGGTGCGGCAGGTAGCGCGACCACTGCGGCTGCGTCTCGGCGAAGTAGGGCAGGAATCCCATGCCGGGAATCAGGAAGCGGATGCCGCCGAATCCCACCACCGGCAGCGTGGCCGTCAGCACGACGTAGACCAGCAGGACCTCCCGTCGGGTGAAGGGGAGCCACCGCGACAGCACCCGCATCAGGAGCAAGAACAGGACCGTCGGCATCATCAGCGAGTAGCCGATGAGCGAGACGTTGCGGGCGATCTCGCTGTCGGCGACCCAGCTCACGAGGACGAACTGCGCGGCGAACAGCAGGGCGAGGACGCGCGGGCGAACGCCGCCGAGCAGGCGCGCTCCGGCCGCCGGGGGCTCGTAGTCCTCCATCAGCCCGCCGCCGCCGTCCCGGCGCGCGTGACGAAGCGGACCTCGTGCGGGCCCGGGTGCGTCGTCTGCGGGAACGTCCGCAGGGTCAGAGGGCCGTCGGGCGAGCCGGTCAGGGCCGCGGCCTCCCGGGTGGTGACGACCGTGTCGCCTCCCGCGCGGCGCACCGACGCGACCTGGAAGCCGTTGGTCGTGCCGTCGCCGTGGCGCACGACCACGGTCATCCCCGGCTCGACCGGCACCGACCCCGCCAGGGTGAGGTCCCGGCCGGACACCTTCCGGAGACGCGCCGGGGGAGCCGCCGGGGCGGTAAGAGTCTCGCCGCCGCAGGCGAGGCGCGTGCCGCCGATCATCTTGAGGACGCGCCCGCCGTCCGCTTCGGAGACCAGCGCCGCCCGCCCGTCGAAGCCGAGGCGTAGGTCGCCGTCGACGCCCGTACGTGGCGCGGCATCCGGGCCGAACAGCAGGCGGTCTATTCCGCCGTCCGCGCGCTCGACCCGCAGGAGGAAGCCGCCCGGCTCCAGCGGAAGGCGGGTGACGCGCCGCACGCCCGGGTCGCCCCTCTCGAACGGGCAGTGGACGGCGACGAAGCGGCTCGTTCCCCCGTCGCGCCCGACGATCAGAGCTTGGCGCATCCGACGGTCCAGTTTTCCGTCGTCCTCCTGCGTCGGCCTGCCGATCTCGCGCACCGCCCACGCCCGCGCGGTCGCGACGTCGGTGCCCGGCGCGCCGAGTATCCACGTCCGCAGGCCGACACGCGGGGCGGCGACGCCGCGGAAGGTGGCGACGACCGTCTGGCCGGTCTGGCCGGTGCGCGCGCCGCGGAACATGCCGTAGGCCCAGGGGCCGTCGGAAGCGAGACCCGCGTCGCCCTCGTTCCGCGGCTCGCGGAAGCGGTGCCCCGTGGGAAGGAGGGTCGGCGCGGGGGCGAGCGTCAGGGGCGCGCCTTCGGCAGCTACTTCGAGCGTCTGCTCCTCGTCCGCGCTGCCGTGGAGGAGCCAGTCGTGCCGACTGCCGCCCGCGACGTCGAAGACGTCCACCACGTAGCGCACGTTCCCCGAGGCGACGGCGATCAGGGAGCGGCGGTAAAGAGTGGCGAGGCCGGGGTAGGCGGTGGGCGCTTCCGCCTCGACCATCTGGAAGGTGGCGTCCGCCCCGTCGAACAGGAGCAGGCGTCCCCGGCAGCGGTCGGGCGTGTCGCCGCCCCGGCTCTGGGAGAGGCGGTCGATGACGACGGTGTTGTGGCTCGCCGTGCTGAGCGTCCACGGGCGCGCCCGCGAGTGGGTGTAGCCGAGGTCGCTGGCGAGGTCCCGGCCGGAGCCGTACAGCAACAGGTTCAGACTGTCGTAGTGGTCGTGCCCAAAGCGGCCGACGAACCCGAGGTGGGCCTGGAACTGCGCCGCCCCGTCTCCCATGCCCAGGACCGCGTAGCCGACGCCGGGGAGCAGGGCAGGGCGGGAGGCGTCGGGCGTTCCCGCGGGGCTCTTGTCGGCGGCCCAGGTGTCGCGCAGTGGCGCGAAGCGCCCGTCCGGCGTACGCAGCGCGCGCGTCGCCTGGAGCGCTCGGTCCAGGTCGGGAAACTCGGCGGCTATTCGGGCGTCGAGCGCCGCGGCGCCCTCCAAGTCCGGGTAGAGCGACTGGAGGACGCGCCGCAGCCCCTTCGCAGTCTGCTCGTGGTAGCTGGCCGTCCCCTCCCGGTACATCCCGTCGGCGAAGAACTGCTCGTCGATCAGGCGACCCATCTGCTCCCGGGCCTTCGCCGCGATCGCCGGGTCGTTGAGGACGCGCGAGGCGACGGCCATGGAGGTCCAGGTCGTCGGGTGCATGTTCGTCAGCCGCCCCTTGCCGTCGTAGCGGGCGACGAAGGCGAGCATGGCGCGCAGCAGGTCGTTCTCGACGCGCGCGGCGTCGGCGGGGGGAAGGAGGTCGCTGCTCCCGCGGAGGAGGTCGAACGTCCGCAGCAGCGGCACGGAGATGTCGGCGTACGCCCACCAGGACCACTTCGCCGCGCGGTACGGCTCGAAGTCGGCGGGGACGGCGTCCTCGAAGAACCGCTTTGGCTTGTGCGGGTAGTCGAAGCGGACGACGTAGTCCGGGTAGAGCGCGGCGAAGCGGACGAGCAGGAGCGCGGCGCGGCGGCCCGCCTCCCGGTCGCCCGCGCGCGCCCAGAGCTGTGCCAGGTCGAAGGCCCCTGCCTCCGCGTACTCCCGCTGCTCGTACCAGCGCCGGGCTTCGTACCAGTAGCGCTGCCCGTCCTTGTCTTCGTGGAAGCGCCACGCCTGCCTGCCGCCCGAGGGCGTCCTGACCGTGACCGCGCCGTTCTCGGGATATCTCGCGTTGGGGTAGACCTGCTTGCAGAACTGGCACTGCACCGTCTCGCCCATCTCCGGGGTCCAGACGAGCTGGTGCTCCTGTGCGCCCTGATCGCAGTTCGGGCACTCGCTGAACCAGAAACCGCCCTGCGGGGGCACGAGGCGCAGGAGCGCGGCCTCGTCGAGCGCGAGCAGGGGGGCGCAGCGCGCCCGGAGCGTCTTCACGTCCGTGGCGGGAAGCGGATAGGCGGCGGCAGGGGAGGGCGGCGCGCCCGCGGCGGGACGCTCCCGAAGGAGCGCCGCCGCCACGAGCGCCGATGCCATCCCCCCTGTCAACAGGTCTCTTCGCCGCATACTGCCGCCCGCAACGACCGTCCGCGGGGTCAGTTGCGTCCCCACCAGTACTTGCTGCCCGGGTTGTCGGGGACCAGGTTCGGGCCGACGGTCCGCCCGTCGCCGTGCACGTCCTCCTCCAGGACGTTGCGCTTCGTCCACTTCGCGTGCCCGTCCGCCCAGAGGACGTTCAGGCCGTCGTTGTGGCGGTTGGCGAGCCGCGCGGCGGCCTGCGGGACGTCGAACCCGTAGGTCGCGTTCGTACGCGCGATGACGGCTCCGTAGTAGGGGGCGTACGCCTGGTAGAAGCCCGCGGCGGGGTTGACCAGTCCGGAGGGTACCCGGGCCTGCGGGCTGCCGGTCTCCAGGACCCAGACGGTCTGCGCCGGGCTCTTGATCGCCGACTCGTTCGCGTCGGCGTAGTAGTACGAGTTGAGCCAGTAGTTCATCCCGTAGGTGACCGCGGTCTGCGAGGCGGCGTAGTTGGCGGAGGTGAAGCTCAGCTCGTTCAGCGTCGGGCCGTCGCCCGCGCTGGGACAGCTGAAGACGCCCCGGTTCTTGATGTTGGGCTGGACGAACTGCGGCCAGGTGGCGTGCGTGATGCCTCCGGTGGTGGAGGGGACGTTCAGCATGAGGTGCGGCGGGTAGGTGCCGTCCGCGTCCTGCATGTACATCATCAGGCCGAGGCCGATCTGCTTGATGTTCGACAGGCACGAGGTCTGCCTTGCCTTCTCGCGGGCCTGGGCGAACACGGGGAAGAGAATCGCCGCCAGGATCGCTATGATAGCGATCACAACAAGCAGTTCGATCAGGGTAAACGCGGAAGTCCGAAGGGGATGGCGAACCACCGGATGCGGGGAAGCGTACGACATGAATACCTACCTTCTGCGAAACGTGAACTCGGCCTGCGCGCCGCCGTCGGCGCGTACCGGCAATGGGGCGATGCGCCGCGGCGACGCGGCGGTGACTCGCTCGGGCGTTATTTCGGTAGTAAAGGCTGCGTCGCGCGACGGACCCGGAAAACTCGCGGAGGCTCTATGCTATAGAGCATCCGGATAGGTAAGGATACCATTCGCCCGCCGCTTCTGTCAAGGATGCAGCGGCGTGCAACCTGTGGCGAGCAGGCGTGTCTGAAAGAGCGTGGAAATCACGTACCGCGGCCTGGCACGGAGGGAGTCACGACGCGCGCTGATCGTCGCCGCGTTCGTAATCGGCGTCTTCTGCCTGTTCGCCTCCCTCTCCCGGCGCGACATGAACCGCCTCGCCGCCCTGCGCGCCCGCGGCGTTGAGAGCCGCGGGACCATCACCGAACGGTGGCAGAACACGCGCGGGGGCCGCCGCGCCTTCGGTATCCACTACCGGTTCGAGGCCGACGGGCGTTCCTTCGCCGGGCAGTGGCCGGTCAGCGAGGCGTACCACGCCCGCGCCGCGGTCGGCGCCCTGGTGCTCGTCACGTACCTCCCCGCGGACCCGGAGAACCACTACGTCGGCAGGGTGGACGACGCCCTGCTGGCCCAGCGGCGCGCCAACCAGTACGCCGGTCTCGGCGCCGCAGGGGTGGTTTCGGCGGCTCTGCTGTTCCTGCTCGGCCGCCGACGTCGCGACGGCCGCCGGACGGCCCTGTAAATCAATCCCTCTTGCCGCCCGCGTCCCGTGTTTTCGGCGTTAACCGGTGTTAGAAGTGGACCTGGCTGCGGGCAGCCCTTTCCGGTGTTTCGAAGGGCGGGCTCTGGGTAAATCCACAGCGAGGAGGGGGCGTCAATAAGGCCAATCTGCATCGCCCCCGCCGAGGAGTGCCTACGATGCAGAAAAGTTCTTATGCCATAATCGCTACCCTCGCGGGTGTCTTCTCCCTGTCTTCACCTGTCCGGGCGCAGGAGAGCGCCACTACTCCCGCCACCGACCCGCCCGCCCGGGTCGCCGCCGCGTTCGCGCCCGCGCCGACGCCGGGCGACAACAGCGTGCAGGTCCCGACGGACATCTATTACGACGGTGAGGTCCTCATGCGCGTCCGCACCGGGGCGGGCGGCCTCACCGCGGGCCAGCGCGTGAACCGGATTCACGAGCGGATGGCCGTCATTCTCGCCAACACCAGCCTGAGCGCGTCCGACGTGCGGGTGCGCCCCAGCCGCTTCGCGCGCAACGGCGCGGACATCGTGGTCGGCAGTCGCCTGCTCGCGGTCGTGGACGAGGGACTGGGGCAGGCTAACGGCATGTCCGCCGGGGAACTTGCCCGCACCTGGGCCGCCGACCTGAAGCGGACTCTGCCGGAGATCAACGTCTACAACCTGCGCGCCGCGCGCCGCACGTACGTCGCCCGGGCGGACCGCCGACCGTAACGCCCCAAGACGCGCGGTCATGATTCACACGCAGGGGCGCGCACGCACAGGTGTAGGTTTCCCGTGCATCTGTGCGTGCGCGCCCTTTCCTGCTGCTCGGCACCGAGCGAATCGGCTATAATGGCGTGTCGCGGGCCGTACGGCGGACACGGCGGCCCGCGCCTAAAAAGATTATGCGTGTACTCACCATCGGCGGCAGCGGTCATGTCGGCGCGCTGCTCGTCCCCCGTCTCGCCGCGCTCGGTCACACCCAGACCCTCTTCGACCGCCGCCCTCCCGGCTATGCGCTTCCAGAGAGCGTCACACTTTCCCTCGGCGACCTGACGGAGATCGCCGACCTGTACCGGGTCCTGCCCGGGCACGACGCCGTCGTCTACATGGCGATGGGACAGATCACCCGGACCGGTCGCGCGGGCGACAGCGCCCGCACGTCGTTCGACGCCAACGCGCGCGGCGTCTGGCTCGCCTGCCAGGTCGCCGAGGAGCTGGGCGACGTCTCGCGCATGGTCTACGCCTCCTCGCTCTCCGTCTACGAGAACTGCATCGAGCGCCCGCTGCCGGACGAGCGAACCACCCCGGCGGATGCCCACCACCTGTACGGCCTGACCAAGCGCTTTGGCGAGGAGTGCCTGGCGAGCTTCTGCGCCCGCTCCGAGCGACTCTCCGGCTTCTCCCTGCGGCTCTGCTTCCCGGTCGAGTCGCGCGAGGACGTGGCGCACCACGTCGCCGAGGGCCGCGACTGCGCGCTCAGCGGCGACGAGACCGCGCGCGCCTTCCACGCCGCGCTCACCGCGCCGGTCCCGCCGGGCCGCTACGCCGCCGTCCACGTCGTCGGCGCGGCGGCGACCCCGCGCGTCGGCATCGCCCGCGCGAAGGAACTGCTGGGCTGGGAGCCCGACCCAAAGCCGTAGTATCGCCCCGTCCCGAAAACCTTACGCCCGTTTCTGTTAAATTTGCATAATTCTTACGAGGACGACTCCCCGCGACAAAAATGCGGCCGTGCCCGCCCGCTACCTCTGGTTTTACTATAGTATGATGGACGGGGAACCGGGATGTGCGCAGCGGCACATGCCATCACACGGGGGAGACGCGAGCATGCTTTCGGTCGTCGAGTCAAGCGCGATAGCAGGGGTGGACGCCTACGCCGTCCGGGTAGAGGTCAACGTATCGATGGGGACGCCCATGTTCACCATCGTCGGACTGCCCGACGCCGCCGTACAGGAGTCGCGCGAGCGCGTCCGCGCCGCCGTCAAGAACTCCGGCCTGATGTTCCCCGGCGACCGCAAGATCACGGTCAACCTCGCCCCGGCGGACACGAAGAAGGCCGGTCCCTCGTTCGACCTTCCCATCGCCGTCGGCATCCTCGTCGCCACCGGACAGATCGCCGAGGAGAACCTGGGCGGCACCGTGCTCATCGGAGAGCTCGGCCTCGACGGCACGGTGCGCCCCGTCTCCGGCGTACTGCCCATCGCCATCGGCGCGCGCCAGTCGGGCTGCCGCCGCCTGGTCGTACCCGCCGCCAACACGCGCGAGGCCGCCATCGTCGGCGAGGTGGACGTCTACCCCGTGCACACCCTCGCCGACGTCCTGCTGCTCCTCAACGACCTGGAGTCCGCCGACCCGGTGCGCGAGGACCCGCGCGCCATGCTCACAGGCCACGCCGTGAGCGACGTCGACTTCGCCGACGTCAAGGGGCAGGCGCACGTCAAGCGCGCGCTGGAGGTCGCTGCCGCCGGGGGCCATAACGCACTTTTGGTCGGCAGCCCGGGGTCGGGTAAGACCATGCTCGCGCGCCGCGTCCCGACCGTCCTGCCCCCCCTTTCCGTGGACGAGGCGCTGGAGGTGACGAAACTCTACTCGGTCAGCGGATTGCTCGTCTCGGGCGCGGCCCTGGTGACCGAGCGCCCCTTCCGCGCCCCGCACCACACCATCTCCAACGCGGGCCTGACCGGCGGCGGTTCCAATCCACGCCCCGGCGAGGTCTCGCTCGCCCACCACGGAGTTTTGTTTCTGGACGAATTACCCGAGTTCAACAGGGACGTGCTGGAAGTGATGCGCCAGCCGCTGGAGGACGGACACGTCACCATCGCCCGGGCCGCCGCCACGCACACCTACCCGGCCCGCTTCACCCTGATCGCCGCGATGAACCCCTGCCCGTGCGGCTACTTCGGCGACGCGTTGCGGGCGTGCACCTGCTCGCCCGGCGCGGTCCAGAAGTACCTGCAGAAGATATCCGGCCCCCTGCTCGACCGCATAGACATCCACATCGAAGTGCCCCGCCTGAAGCAGGAGGAGCTGACCGCGCCGCCGCGCGGCGAGACCTCCGCCGCAATCCGCGAGCGCGTCTGCGCCGCCCGCGCCCTCCAGTCCGAACGCTTCGCGAAGGGCAAGGAGAAGGGCGTCTTCTGCAACGCGCACATGGGCGCGCGCCAACTCCAGCGCTACTGCGACGTCGGCGGCGACGCCAAGGCGCTCCTGTGCGCGGCCATCGAGCAGATGAGCCTCTCGGCCCGCGCCTACGACCGCATCCTCAAGCTGGCCCGCACCATCGCCGACCTCGCGGGCGAGACCAGCATCGGCGTCGCCCACATCGCCGAGGCCGTTCAATACCGCTCTCTCGACAGGAAACTCTGGGGATAAAGCGGGTAAACTGAGAGCATGCAAACTGCCGAAGAACGCCGTGCGGAGCGTCGCCGCAACTGGACTTTTGAAAAAAAGAGGACGCAGGACAAAGAACCCGACACAACTCATCTGACGACTCAGGAACGCTTTGCGCTGCTCTGGCAAGTAACGCAGGATGTTTGGGTTTTCACCGGAGAACCGCTTCATGAACCCCGATCATCGCGACATATTGGACGAGTTTTGCGCCGCGCAGGTTAGATTTCTTCTTGTCGGTGCTTACGCACTCGCCACACACGGATTGGTCCGGGCAACGGGCGACATCGATTTATGGGTTGAATGCGGAACCGAAAACGCCCATCGTATCATGCAGGCCTTGTCGCGTTTCGGTGCGCCCATGGATACGGTAGAGGAAGCTGATTTTTACGAACCAGGGATCGTGTTCCAAATGGGTTTGCCCCCGCATCGGATCGATATCATCACGAAAATTGACGGTGTTGTGTTCGCGGAGGCATGGGAATCACGAGTGCCTGCCATGGTTGAGGGTTTGACCATATTCACGTTGAGTCGCCAGCACCTGCTGCGAAATAAGGAGTCCACAGGGCGGGCCAAAGACAGTGCAGATGCGGCTTGGCTGCGGCAGAACATGGGGTGATTGTGTCTGCAGGAGTAGGCACAGAGATACGGGGGACGTTACCATACGCGAAGGGCGGTGACGTCGGTTCTGGAAGCCGAAGCGCGGGCGGCGCGGCGCGGTCTATGGTCGGACCCGAACCCGCTTCCGCCGTGGGATTACCGGCGTGGGGTGGCGACTGTTCCAGCGACCGCGACGGGCGAAGCGGCGCGGGGTCTGGAAGCGGCCCCGGTAGCATCGGCGAAGACCGGCGGGGAAGCGGCGGGAACCGTTTACCTGACGGCGACCGGGAAGAAGTACCATCGGGCCGGTTGCCGATACCTGAGCGGCGGCGGAACGGCTGCGACGGTCAAGGAAGCCACAGGGCGCGGCTTGACGCCGTGTAAGGTTTGCAAGCCGTAAGTATCAAGAGGCCAACCTTAAGTTCGTCAAGTTCGTATTCGTAAACCGGTCAGAAACGCGAACAGGGAAGGCGTCTGCCCTCCCTTTCGCGCCGTTTGGAAGAGCCCGCGCCCCGGTCAGAACTTCCCGCCCGGTACAAGAACTCTGTCCAGCGTCACGGCTTCAGGGGCGTCGTCACCCCGATTACTTACTTCTCCCCTGCCCGTGCGGCTACTTCGGCGACGCGTTGCGGGCGTGCACCTGCTCGCCCGGCGCGGTCCAGAAGTACCTGCAGAAGATCTCCGGCCCCCTGCTCGACCGCATAGACATCCACATCGAGGTCCCCCGCCTGAAGCAGGAGGAGCTGACCGCGCCGCCGCGCGGCGAGACCTCGCAGGCGAACCGCTCCCTCGACAGGAAACTCTGGGGATAGGGCCGTACTTTTCTCCTATGGACGAACATGTCGCGCACTTTCGCGCGGAGGGATGGGTCGCGGCGCCGGACTTCTGGAGCGCGGACGAGATAGACGCGATGCGCGCCGAACTCGACCGCCTGAAGACCGCGGGTAAACTGCGCAACGTCGCCACCGACGACGACGGGAAGACGCACTCGTCCGCGAAGGTGAACCTGCAGCTCTGCCCGATGTGGCCGCACAGCGACCTTTTCCGGGCGATGCCGTTCGCCCCGAAGGTCGCCGCGGCGGTCGGGAAGCTGATCGGGGAACCCGTCCTGCT
>DATLHN010000338.1:0-4005 GCA_035539875.1 Armatimonadaceae bacterium | reverse complement strand
GCGAGACCCGGAATCTCGGGCAGGTGGTCGCGGACCCCGCCCGCGAGGATGAGCCGCCGCGCCCGGACGGTTTCGCCCCCGAGGGTGACGGCGAAGCCGTTATCGCGGTCCCCCGCCGCGCTCACCGCCTCGCCCGACCGTATCTCGACGGTCGGGTACGCGCGCAGCTGCGCACGCGCCATGTCGAGTATCTCGCCCGGCGGGCGGCCGTCGTGGCCGAGGAAGCCGTGTGCGGCGGGCGAAAAGCGGTTGCGGGGCCTGCCCGCGTCGATGACGAGGACGCGCCGCCGGGCGCGCCCCAGGACCGTGGCCGCCGCCAGCCCGGCGAATCCGCCGCCGACGATGACGACCTCGAAGCCGCCCGCCACGTCCTTGTCAGTGTTCTCCCCGATCATGGTCTGCCACCCTTCCGTGATAACTAAAAGCAATACGATTGCTTTTATATACCGTCAGGATACCATACCCCGTTCCCTACGGCGCGCGAGCCGCGCTGCTATCCCGCCGGGGCGTACTGCGCCTCGTGCAGGCGGCGGTAGACGCCGTCGGCGCGGGCGACCAGGTCCTCGTGGCGGCCCTGCTCGGCGACGCCCGTCTCATCCACGACCACGATCCGGTCGGCGTTCTGGATGGTGGCGAGGCGGTGCGCGATGACCAGCGTCGTGCGGCCCTTCGCGAGTTCGGCCAGCGACGCCTGGATGGCGCGCTCGGTCTCGGTGTCCAGCGCGGAGGTCGCCTCGTCGAGGATCAGGATCGGCGGGTTCTTCAGGAACATCCGCGCGATCGCGAGCCGCTGCTTCTGCCCGCCCGAGAGTTTCACGCCGCGCTCCCCGATCACCGTGTCGAGCTCCTCCGGAAGGGACTCGATCAGGGCGTCCAGTCGGGCGCGGCGGGCGGCGTCCCACACCTCGGCGTCGGAGGCGTCGAGGCGGCCGTAGGCGATGTTCTCGCGGATCGTCCCGGCGAACAGGAAGACGTCCTGCTGGACGATCCCGATGTTGCGCCGCAGCGACGCCAGGGTCATGTCCCGGATGTCCGTGCCGTCCACCGTGATGCGCCCGGCGTCGATCTCGTAGAAGCGCGGCACCAGGGAGCAGATCGTGGTCTTGCCCGCGCCGCTCGGCCCGACGAACGCCACCGTCTCGCCCGGGTGGATCGCCAGGTCGATGTCGTTGAGGACGGTGCGGTGCTCGTCGTAGCCGAACGTCACGTTCTCGAAGCGGATGTCGCCGCGCAGGTGCCCGGCGTCCACCGCGCCGGGCGCGTCCTTTATGTCCGGCTCGGTGTCCAGAAGCTCGGTGTAGCGCTTGAACCCTGCGATGCCCTTGGGGTACGTCTCCAGCACGGCGTTGATCTTCTCGACCGGCCGGAAGAAGACGTTCACCAGCAGCAGGAAGCCCATGAACCCGCCGACGGTCAGCTCGTTCTGGAGGACGAAGTACGCGCCCGCGATCATGACGAAAAGCTGCACGATGCGCATGGTCATGTACGAGAGCGACATGCTCTTGCTCATCAGGCGGTAGGCGTCGAGCTTCGTGTCGCGGTAGCGGGCGTTGTCGCGGGCGAAGAGGGCGCGCTCGTGGTCCTCGTTGGCGAACGCCTGCACGACGCGTATGCCGCCGACGTTCTCCTCGATCCGGGCGTTGAAGTCCCCCACCCGCCCGAAGAGGGTCCGCATGGTCGTGGTCATCGCGCGGCCGTAGCGCGCCGATATCCAGGTCATGGGCGGGACGACGAGGCCGGTGACGAGCGCGAGCTTCGGGTGGAGGCTGAACATCAGCGCGAACGACCCGAGGAACGTCATGACGGCGATGAAGGCGTCCTCCGGCCCGTGGTGCGCGACCTCCCCCACCTCCTCCAGGTCCTTGGTGACGCGGGCGACGAGGTGTCCGGTCTTCTGGTTGTCGTAGAAGCGGAAGGGGAGCTTCTGGAGGTGGTCGAAGATGCGGCGGCGCATCTCGGTCTCGATGGAGATGCCGAGCACGTGCCCCCAGTAGTTGACGACGAACTGGAGGCCGGTGTTGAGCAGGTAGATGACGAGCAGCCCGACCGCCGCCCCGAGGATCAGCTTCCAGTTGCCGGACGGCAGCAGGGTGTCCACGTACCCCTTGACCGCCAGCGGGAACACCAGCTCCAGCAGCCCGGAGGCGACCGCGCAGGAGAAGTCGAGCAGGAACAGCCCGCGGTGGGGCCGGTAGTACGCGAAGAATCGCCTCATGAGGTCCATACGCGGTTATTGTACCGGGTGCCGCCGGGCGCTGATCAGGAGCCGTCGCCGCCCGGCGGCTCAAAGCTCGCCGGCGAACGGGCCGAGCCGCGCCACGAATCGGGACAGGCGGCTCTGTTCGAGAGTTGCGAGGTGCTGTTCGGCCGTACGCGGTGGGTTGCGCAGGAAGCTCCGCTGCCGTGCGACCGCGCGGCACACAGCGGCGGGATCGTCGTCGAACAATGCGCAGAGGAATGGGTCGGGCGCCTGTGCGGTGATGCCGAAGGGCGCGAGGCGCGCCGCCGGAAAGTCGGGGAGGTTGAAGGTGACGATAACGGACGCCCCTCCTGTGATGGCCGCGGCGAGTACGTGCCGGTCGTCCGGGTCGGGCAGGGACAGGTTCGGAACGAGGGATTCGTACCCAACGACAAGGCTTCCCTCGGCCCCGGCGTTCATCAGGTCGCGCGTGCGGCCGAGCTGGGCGGCGGTCAGGTCGGGGCGGTTGGCGAGGACGTTACGCGTCCACTCGTCGTGAATGGCCGCGGTCCAGAGGGGCTGGTAGCACTCCTCGACGGCGAGGTGCATGAGGAGGTCGCGCAGGGGCGCGGGGTACAGGACGCAGGCGTCGAGCACGGCGCGCGGGGGCGTCGTCGGCAACGGCGATCAGTACCCCATGTCCAGGGCTTGCGCCTGTTCCTGCAGCTCCTCCAGCGCCTTCAGGCGCACGGCCCGGTTCGCCTCCCGGTAGCGCAGGAGGTCCGGCAGCGGGATGCGCCGCTGCACACCGACCTTGCGATAGGCGATCTGGCCGGTTTCGAGAAGCTTGATGAGGTGCGGGCGCGACACTCCGAGGAGGTCGGCGGCCTGGTGCGTCGTCAGTTCGGCTTTCTGGGGCACGAGGACGACCGGCTCACCCTGGGCGAGCCGCGCCAGGACGTCCCGCAGGAGCCGCGCCACCGACGCGGAGAGGACGATCTCGCTGCCGTCGTCCGCCGCGCGGAGCCGGACGTCGGTCGCGCCGGTGTCCACCAGCCGCGCCAGGGCCTCGCTCCCCTCCCGCGCCTGCCGCGCGTCGCTCGGCGAGGGCGTAACGGTATCCAGGACTGCCGACATGGGTCGATCCCCTCCCGACAGTATTGTAACCTCGCGGGCCGTCCGGCGCAACAGGTGAAACAAGTGCATTAAACGCAACGGGAGCAGGTGCGCGGCGCGCGGGCGGCGAACTGTGCGGAAACCGCCATTCGGCCCCGGGAGGAGGAACGGATTTCGATGAGACTGTGGAAGATCCCCGCCGTTTGCGCCGCCGCCGCCGCGTGCGCCGCCGCCGCGATCTGCGGCGGCGCGGCACGGCAGCAGCAAGGGATGGAACTGTTCAACGGCAAGGACCTGAGCGGGTGGCACGCGGACGTTCCCGCGCTGGACAAGGACCCGAACGGGCGCAGCCCGTTCCTGGTGCGCAACGGCGTGCTCGTCAGCCTGGGGACGCCCGGCGGGCACCTCATCACCGACCGCGCCTTCGAGGACTACCGGCTGGAGGTCGAGTACCGGTTCGCGGGCAGGCCCGGCAACTGCGGCGTGCTGATCCACGCGTCCACGCCGCGCGCGCTCTACGGCATGTTCCCGCGCTCGCTGGAGGTGCAGATGATGCACCAGAACGCCGGGGACTTCTGGTGCATCCGCGAGGACATCACCGTGCCGGACATGGTGAAGCGGCGCGGGCCGAAGGAGCAGTGGGGCACGGACGGCGACAAGCGCCGCCGCATCGAGAACCTGACCGACGGCTCCGAGAAGCCGCTCGGCGA
>DATLHN010000337.1:0-11174 GCA_035539875.1 Armatimonadaceae bacterium | reverse complement strand
GGCCGCCCCGGCGCGAAGCCCGCGTAACATGCCGGACGACCGCCTCACCCCGGCGGGCGCGCTCGCGACGCTCGCGGCCCAAACGGGCCGCGAGTTCGTGACGCTTTACCGTCACGGCTCCCTGGAGGTCGAAATCTACCGGCCGGACGGCGTAGACCGCCAGTCGGCCCACACCCGCGACGAGGTCTACGTCGTCATTTCCGGCTCCGGGTTCTTCGTCAACGGCGATACGCGCCGCCTGTTCGAGCCGGGCGAGGTGCTGTTCGTGCCGGCGGGCGTGACCCACCGCTTCGAGGAGTTCACCGCCGACTTTGCCACCTGGGTCTTCTTCTACGGACCCGAGGGCGGCGAGCGCCACCGGAGGGACTGGAGGGAGGAGTAGGGAATGGCCGAACCGACGAGCACGAGCGACATCCTCGTCGCCGCGATCACGGCGGGCGACGTCGAAGCCGTCCGGACCCTTGTCGCCCGCGGTGCGCTGGGCGACTGGGAGTACGGCGACTCGCCGCTGGGCCTGGCCGCCGAAGCCGGACGGGTCGAGGTCGTCCGCCTGCTTCTGGACGCGGGAATCGCCGTGGACGCGGAAGACGATGACGACGAGGGCGGACCCGGCGGCGGTCGCACCGCCCTTTCGGCGGCCGCGGGGGCCGGCGAGATCGCCGTAGCGCGGCTCCTCATCGAGCGCGGAGCCGACGTCAACCACCCGAGCAGCCCGCTTGCCAACGCCGCCTACAGCCTTGAGATGACGCGCCTACTCGTGGAGGCGGGCGCGTCCCCGGATCAGGAAGACGACGAGGGGCGGCCGGTCATCCTGTACGCCGTCGACGCCGGTCAACCGGAGGTCGTGCAGTTCCTCGCGGATGCCGCCGGATGGGAGAAGGACGAGGCCCTCACGGAATTGCTGGAAAGCGCCCGGCAAGCTGCCAGCGAGTCCGACGACGAAGCGGACGACGATTGACTATCGGCACAATGCCGAATTGCCGGGCGTCCCAATGGTCGCATTGGTCGTAAACAATCATCCAGCATAGCGGGCAAACAGCCGATACTCCCTTGAACGCCAGTCCTTCTCCCCTGATGTGATCGCCTGTAAGGTGTGTCCGCGCGGAGGCGTTATAGGAAGTATCAACATGCGAGTTACCCAACAGCCAGCGAAGCGCGGAAGCCAGAAGTGGATGCAGGACCTGGTAGACCGGCACCCGGGTTCTCTCGACGGCCAGTTGCGCGCGTCCGGCGCGCTCACGGGAGGGTCGAGCCTCACCTGGCGTTCCCCCCTCAAGGGCGACGACTGGGCGGAGTACCGCGACGAGGACTTCCTGAACTGCCTGGGCCTGAAGGGGCTTTCCACCGACCTGGCGGCTTACTGGCCGCGGCGGGGTCCGCAGTGGGACGCGCTGGCAACCGGCGCGGACGGCAGGGTGTTCCTGGTCGAAGCGAAGGCACACGCGCACGAACTCGAATCGCACTGTCAGGCGCTGCCGGAGTCCCGCAACGTCATCGCCGACGCGCTCAACCGGACCAAAAAGTACCTGGGGGTAAGCCCGGAGGCGGACTGGCTCACCGGGTACTACCAGTACGCGAACCGCCTGGCACACCTACAGTTCCTCAGGAACAAGGGCGTGGACGCCTGGCTCATCTTCCTGTACTTTACGAGCGCCGACGACGTGAACGGTCCTGCATCGGCCGAGGAGTGGCGTTCCTATCAGCAGTCCCTGTACCGACACCTCGGGCTGTGGAACGCGAAGGCAATACCGGGCGTGGTCAACGCCTACGTCGACGTGCAGAGCCTCCGCTGAGAATAGGAACGCCCCCGCCCGGCCGCGCGCGGCCGGGCGGGGGCGTTCGTCTTTCACGCTACTCCTGAGCGGCTACCGACGAGGACTTGCCGGTATCGGGGACGATGGTGACGTTGGCCGGTAGAGGCTTGCGGGGGAGTTTCTCCTCGCGCATGGACGCCTGGTAAAGGAACGCGGCCATCAGGACGGACGCCTGCTTCATGTCGTCGGCCTGGATGCGGTCGAACGAGTCCTGGTTCGAGTGGTGCGTGCGCGTGTCGTACTCCACGCGGTCCTGGATGAACTGGAACCCCGGCAGGTTGATGCCGTCGAACGGCAGGTGGTCCGTGCCGCCCGTGTTCCGCAGCGTGAGGGTCGTCGCGCCCAGGTCGTGGAACGGCTTCAGCCATTCCGCGAAGATCGGCACCACCGCCTCGTTGCCCTGGCCCCAGACGCCGCGGATCTTGCCGGTGCCGTTGTCCAGGTTGAAATACGCCGAGAGGTTCTCATAGGCCGGTTTAGCCAGCAGTTTGTCGCCGTCGCGACGCCCGAAGTGCTCGGCCACGTAGGCGCGCGAGCCGTACAGACCCTGCTCCTCCCCGCTCCAGAGCGCGACGCGGATCGTGCGGCGCGGCTTCACCCCGAGCGCCTTCAGGATGCGTACCGCCTCCATCGCGACGGCGACGCCCGCGCCGTTGTCCGTCGCGCCCGTGGACGCCTGCCAGGAGTCGATGTGGCCGCCGCACATCACGATCTCGTTCCGCTTGTCCGACCCGGGTATCTCGGCGACGGTGTTGAAGGCCATCCCCTTATCCCAGACCTTCGACTCCACCGCGAGTTCGAGTTTGAGGCGCACCTTCTCCCCCGCCTGGACCATGCGGACGAGGCGGTTGTAGTGCTCGGCGGCGACCGCCACCTGCGGGACCATCTTCTTGTCCGCGCCCTCGCTCCACGGCGAGAGGCGCTGCTCGCGCGGCGTGTCCGGGGCCTGCGGGACGCTCGCCTGGGCGACGAAGACCGTGCCGCCGTCTCCCCGGCCCGGATCGAGGATCGCCGCCGCGCCCTCCTCGGTAGCGAGGCGCGTCTTCAGCGCGGCGACGGCCAGGGCTCCGGGCGCGCCGCCGGACCGCCCCCCGGGGGGCGCGCCGCCGGGGCGTCGCTGCTGCCCCGGCCCGCCGCCGGGGGCGGGCGCGTCACTCGGGCGGTAGTCGGCCAGCCCCTTCAGGGCCTCGTCGGTCCAGCGGGCGCCCATCGGCTCGAACCAGGCGTTGACGGCGCGCGGAGGCGATACCAGCACGACCTTGCCCCTCAGCTTGCCCCGGTACTTGTCCAGGTCGGCGGGCGTGGCGGCGTCGAGGTATACGACGTCCGCCGTCACCGAGCCGCCGGGGACGCCGGGCGACCACGCCTTGGGGAACGCGATGAGCGGGACGCACTGCGGGCTTTCGACCTGCGCGGAGAAGCGCTTCAGCTCCCACCCGCGCCCGAACGGCCCCCACGCTTCGAGGCGGGCGTTCTCCAGGCCCCAACCTTTCATCTTCTCCGCCGTCCACTCGTTCGCCCGCTTCAGACCCGGCGAGCCGGTCAGGCGCGGCCCGATGACGTCGGTCAGATACATCAGCGTATCCATGACCTGCGAGCGCTGCATCCCCTCCTCGCGGATGCGCGCCATCATCGCGGCGTCCACCGGTTCGGCGGCGGCCGGAGCGCTGCTGGCGGACTGGGCGAAGGCGGGGCGGGAGAAAGGCGTGAGAAGGGCGGCGGCGGTGGCGGTGCCGGTGAGAGCGAGAAGGGACGCGGCGTACAGAGCGGCGCGGCGGCGCGACCAGGGAGCGAGACCCGGAGACACGTATTTCATCGGGGACAACCTTTCTTCTATGCGCGGGAGATTCGACGCCGGGCGCGTCGAATCCTCGTAACCGAACGACCGGGGAAAACCGGATTGTCGGGGAGGCGGCTTCTACTCCGTTCTGCCGGATTGGGCGGCCTTTGCTGCGACCTTCCGCCGGTAGTACGCCGCCGCCTTGGGCTTGCTGCCGCACTTCTCGACGCACCACCGGCGTTTGTGGTTCTTGGTCGTGTCATAGAAGACCCGGACGCACGTCGGGCACTCGCACTGCCGGAGCAGCGAAAGGTCGGAATGACAGAGCAGGTCGACGGCGTCCTGCGCGATCGCGACCAGCCACCGGTCGCCGGGGCGGCAGACCACGACCGACTCCCGGAACCCGTCCCCGCCGTTTTCTATCTGAGAATAGACCGGATTCTCGCGCAGCACGGCGTTCACCACTTCCAGCGCCGCCGCCGGAACCGGTCCCGCCCCGATGATGCCCCGGAAAAGGTCATCGAGAGCCGTCCTCAACCCGATGGCCCGGGGCAGAACGCGGTCCCAGTACCCCGCGTCCCATAACCCCTCGTCCGGGCAGAGGGACGTCCCCGTGGCGTTCTCCGCCAGGAGAAGCCACCGCCTCAATTCTTCCCCACTGCCGAGGAATTCCAGTGGCACGCCGCGCCTCTGGCACGAGGTATTAACGAAGTCCAGGCAAAGCCGCCCCCCGGCGAACAGGGTGGCTGCATCGAAGCTCGCGCTATCCATTCTTTATCCCGGGTTCCACCACTCGCGTCCTACCGATTATTATGACCGCCGAAACACGACTTGACAAGTCATAACAAGGCTTGCCATAATGGACCCAATACGTTCAAAACCTGCTTTTGATCGTCATAAAGTGGACGATCTGCGGGAAGGGGTACGTGGAGTGGCAACACGAATCGGCATCAACGGCTTCGGCCGCATCGGGCGGTTATCCTTCCGGGCTATAAGTCAAAAGTACGCGGGCGACGTGGAGATCGTCGCCATCAACGACCTGGCGGACGCGCGGACGAACGCGTTCCTCCTGGCGCACGATTCCAACTACGGCGGCTTCGACGGCACGGTCGTGGCCGACGACAAAGGCATCATCGTCAACGGGAAGGCGGTCAACGTCTACGCCGAGCGCGATCCGGCCTCCATTCCCTGGGACAGGGACGGCGTCGACGTCGTCATCGAATCCACCGGACTTTTCACGGACGCGAACCGGGCGAAGGCCCACCTGGAGCGCGGGGTCAAGAAGGTAGTCATCTCCGCGCCCGCAAAAAACGAGGACGTCACCATCGTCCTCGGCGTCAACAACGACGCCTACGACCCCGGGCGGCACCGGGTCATCTCGAACGCCTCCTGTACGACCAACGGCCTCGCGCCGGTCGCCAAGGTCCTCCACGACAACTTCGGCATCGAAAAGGGGCTTCTGACCGCGGTCCACGCCTACACGAACTCGCAGGCAACGGCCGACACCGCGGCCAAGGACCTGCGCGACGCTCGCGCCGCCGCGCAGAACGTCGTCCCCTCGTCCACTGGGGCGGCGAAGGCCGTCGGCCTGGTCATTCCCGCCCTGCAGGGCAGGTTCACGGGGATGTCGTTCCGCGTCCCGGTCCCGACCGTCTCCGTAGTCGACTTCACCGCGCTGCTCGGCCGCGACGCAACGATCGCGCAGATCAACGACGCGCACCGGGGGGCGGCCGAGTCGGGCCCGCTCGCCGGCATCCTCCAGTATTCCGAGGAACCGCTCGTCTCCAGCGACCTGAAGGGCAACCCGCACTCCTCGATCTTCTCGGCCGTGGACACCATCGGCCTGGGCAGTTTCGTGAAGGTGGTCGCCTGGTACGACAACGAGTGGGGCTACGCAAGCCGCGTCGCCGACCTGGTCAAGTTCCTGGCCGACAAGGGCCTCTGACGCGGCAAGTGCGGGACGGGCCGTGAGCCGAAAAAGGCCCCCGTCCGCGCGGACGGGGGCCTTTTTCGGCTCACGGCCCGTCCCGCACTTGCCGCGTCAGAGGCCCTTGTCGGCCAGGAACTTGACCAGGTCGGCGACGCGGCTTGCGTAGCCCCACTCGTTGTCGTACCAGGCGACCACCTTCACGAAACTGCCCAGGCCGATGGTGTCCACGGCCGAGAAGATCGAGGAGTGCGGGTTGCCCTTCAGGTCGCTGGAGACGAGCGGTTCCTCGGAATACTGGAGGATGCCGGCGAGCGGGCCCGACTCGGCCGCCCCCCGGTGCGCGTCGTTGATCTGCGCGATCGTTGCGTCGCGGCCGAGCAGCGCGGTGAAGTCGACTACGGAGACGGTCGGGACCGGGACGCGGAACGACATCCCCGTGAACCTGCCCTGCAGGGCGGGAATGACCAGGCCGACGGCCTTCGCCGCCCCAGTGGACGAGGGGACGACGTTCTGCGCGGCGGCGCGAGCGTCGCGCAGGTCCTTGGCCGCGGTGTCGGCCGTTGCCTGCGAGTTCGTGTAGGCGTGGACCGCGGTCAGAAGCCCCTTTTCGATGCCGAAGTTGTCGTGGAGGACCTTGGCGACCGGCGCGAGGCCGTTGGTCGTACAGGAGGCGTTCGAGATGACCCGGTGCCGCCCGGGGTCGTAGGCGTCGTTGTTGACGCCGAGGACGATGGTGACGTCCTCGTTTTTTGCGGGCGCGGAGATGACTACCTTCTTGACCCCGCGCTCCAGGTGGGCCTTCGCCCGGTTCGCGTCCGTGAAAAGTCCGGTGGATTCGATGACGACGTCGACGCCGTCCCTGTCCCAGGGAATGGAGGCCGGATCGCGCTCGGCGTAGACGTTGACCGCCTTCCCGTTGACGATGATGCCTTTGTCGTCGGCCACGACCGTGCCGTCGAAGCCGCCGTAGTTGGAATCGTGCGCCAGGAGGAACGCGTTCGTCCGCGCGTCCGCCAGGTCGTTGATGGCGACGATCTCCACGTCGCCCGCGTACTTTTGACTTATAGCCCGGAAGGATAACCGCCCGATGCGGCCGAAGCCGTTGATGCCGATTCGTGTTGCCACTCCACGTACCCCTTCCCGCAGATCGTCCACTTTATGACGATCAAAAGCAGGTTTTGAACGTATTGGGTCCATTATGGCAAGCCTTGTTATGACTTGTCAAGTCGTGTTTCGGCGGTCATAATAATCGGTAGGACGCGAGTGGTGGAACCCGGGATAAAGAATGGATAGCGCGAGCTTCGATGCAGCCACCCTGTTCGCCGGGGGGCGGCTTTGCCTGGACTTCGTTAATACCTCGTGCCAGAGGCGCGGCGTGCCACTGGAATTCCTCGGCAGTGGGGAAGAATTGAGGCGGTGGCTTCTCCTGGCGGAGAACGCCACGGGGACGTCCCTCTGCCCGGACGAGGGGTTATGGGACGCGGGGTACTGGGACCGCGTTCTGCCCCGGGCCATCGGGTTGAGGACGGCTCTCGATGACCTTTTCCGGGGCATCATCGGGGCGGGACCGGTTCCGGCGGCGGCGCTGGAAGTGGTGAACGCCGTGCTGCGCGAGAATCCGGTCTATTCTCAGATAGAAAACGGCGGGGACGGGTTCCGGGAGTCGGTCGTGGTCTGCCGCCCCGGCGACCGGTGGCTGGTCGCGATCGCGCAGGACGCCGTCGACCTGCTCTGTCATTCCGACCTTTCGCTGCTCCGGCAGTGCGAGTGCCCGACGTGCGTCCGGGTCTTCTATGACACGACCAAGAACCACAAACGCCGGTGGTGCGTCGAGAAGTGCGGCAGCAAGCCCAAGGCGGCGGCGTACTACCGGCGGAAGGTCGCAGCAAAGGCCGCCCAATCCGGCAGAACGGAGTAGAAGCCGCCTCCCCGACAATCCGGTTTTCCCCGGTCGTTCGGTTACGAGGATTCGACGCGCCCGGCGTCGAATCTCCCGCGCATAGAAGAAAGGTTGTCCCCGATGAAATACGTGTCTCCGGGTCTCGCTCCCTGGTCGCGCCGCCGCGCCGCTCTGTACGCCGCGTCCCTTCTCGCTCTCACCGGCACCGCCACCGCCGCCGCCCTTCTCACGCCTTTCTCCCGCCCCGCCTTCGCCCAGTCCGCCAGCAGCGCTCCGGCCGCCGCCGAACCGGTGGACGCCGCGATGATGGCGCGCATCCGCGAGGAGGGGATGCAGCGCTCGCAGGTCATGGATACGCTGATGTATCTGACCGACGTCATCGGGCCGCGCCTGACCGGCTCGCCGGGTCTGAAGCGGGCGAACGAGTGGACGGCGGAGAAGATGAAAGGTTGGGGCCTGGAGAACGCCCGCCTCGAAGCGTGGGGGCCGTTCGGGCGCGGGTGGGAGCTGAAGCGCTTCTCCGCGCAGGTCGAAAGCCCGCAGTGCGTCCCGCTCATCGCGTTCCCCAAGGCGTGGTCGCCCGGCGTCCCCGGCGGCTCGGTGACGGCGGACGTCGTATACCTCGACGCCGCCACGCCCGCCGACCTGGACAAGTACCGGGGCAAGCTGAGGGGCAAGGTCGTGCTGGTATCGCCTCCGCGCGCCGTCAACGCCTGGTTCGAGCCGATGGGCGCCCGCTGGACCGACGAGGCCCTGAAGGGGCTGGCCGACTACCGCCCGAGTGACGCGCCCGCCCCCGGCGGCGGGCCGGGGCAGCAGCGACGCCCCGGCGGCGCGCCCCCCGGGGGGCGGTCCGGCGGCGCGCCCGGAGCCCTGGCCGTCGCCGCGCTGAAGACGCGCCTCGCTACCGAGGAGGGCGCGGCGGCGATCCTCGATCCGGGCCGGGGAGACGGCGGCACGGTCTTCGTCGCCCAGGCGAGCGTCCCGCAGGCCCCGGACACGCCGCGCGAGCAGCGCCTCTCGCCGTGGAGCGAGGGCGCGGACAAGAAGATGGTCCCGCAGGTGGCGGTCGCCGCCGAGCACTACAACCGCCTCGTCCGCATGGTCCAGGCGGGGGAGAAGGTGCGCCTCAAACTCGAACTCGCGGTGGAGTCGAAGGTCTGGGATAAGGGGATGGCCTTCAACACCGTCGCCGAGATACCCGGGTCGGACAAGCGGAACGAGATCGTGATGTGCGGCGGCCACATCGACTCCTGGCAGGCGTCCACGGGCGCGACGGACAACGGCGCGGGCGTCGCCGTCGCGATGGAGGCGGTACGCATCCTGAAGGCGCTCGGGGTGAAGCCGCGCCGCACGATCCGCGTCGCGCTCTGGAGCGGGGAGGAGCAGGGTCTGTACGGCTCGCGCGCCTACGTGGCCGAGCACTTCGGGCGTCGCGACGGCGACAAACTGCTGGCTAAACCGGCCTATGAGAACCTCTCGGCGTATTTCAACCTGGACAACGGCACCGGCAAGATCCGCGGCGTCTGGGGCCAGGGCAACGAGGCGGTGGTGCCGATCTTCGCGGAATGGCTGAAGCCGTTCCACGACCTGGGCGCGACGACCCTCACGCTGCGGAACACGGGCGGCACGGACCACCTGCCGTTCGACGGCATCAACCTGCCGGGGTTCCAGTTCATCCAGGACCGCGTGGAGTACGACACGCGCACGCACCACTCGAACCAGGACTCGTTCGACCGCATCCAGGCCGACGACATGAAGCAGGCGTCCGTCCTGATGGCCGCGTTCCTTTACCAGGCGTCCATGCGCGAGGAGAAACTCCCCCGCAAGCCTCTACCGGCCAACGTCACCATCGTCCCCGATACCGGCAAGTCCTCGTCGGTAGCCGCTCAGGAGTAGCGTGAAAGACGAACGCCCCCGCCCGGCCGCGCGCGGCCGGGCGGGGGCGTTCCTATTCTCAGCGGAGGCTCTGCACGTCGACGTAGGCGTTGACCACGCCCGGTATTGCCTTCGCGTTCCACAGCCCGAGGTGTCGGTACAGGGACTGCTGATAGGAACGCCACTCCTCGGCCGATGCAGGACCGTTCACGTCGTCGGCGCTCGTAAAGTACAGGAAGATGAGCCAGGCGTCCACGCCCTTGTTCCTGAGGAACTGTAGGTGTGCCAGGCGGTTCGCGTACTGGTAGTACCCGGTGAGCCAGTCCGCCTCCGGGCTTACCCCCAGGTACTTTTTGGTCCGGTTGAGCGCGTCGGCGATGACGTTGCGGGACTCCGGCAGCGCCTGACAGTGCGATTCGAGTTCGTGCGCGTGTGCCTTCGCTTCGACCAGGAACACCCTGCCGTCCGCGCCGGTTGCCAGCGCGTCCCACTGCGGACCCCGCCGCGGCCAGTAAGCCGCCAGGTCGGTGGAAAGCCCCTTCAGGCCCAGGCAGTTCAGGAAGTCCTCGTCGCGGTACTCCGCCCAGTCGTCGCCCTTGAGGGGGGAACGCCAGGTGAGGCTCGACCCTCCCGTGAGCGCGCCGGACGCGCGCAACTGGCCGTCGAGAGAACCCGGGTGCCGGTCTACCAGGTCCTGCATCCACTTCTGGCTTCCGCGCTTCGCTGGCTGTTGGGTAACTCGCATGTTGATACTTCCTATAACGCCTCCGCGCGGACACACCTTACAGGCGATCACATCAGGGGAGAAGGACTGGCGTTCAAGGGAGTATCGGCTGTTTGCCCGCTATGCTGGATGATTGTTTACGACCAATGCGACCATTGGGACGCCCGGCAATTCGGCATTGTGCCGATAGTCAATCGTCGTCCGCTTCGTCGTCGGACTCGCTGGCAGCTTGCCGGGCGCTTTCCAGCAATTCCGTGAGGGCCTCGTCCTTCTCCCATCCGGCGGCATCCGCGAGGAACTGCACGACCTCCGGTTGACCGGCGTCGACGGCGTACAGGATGACCGGCCGCCCCTCGTCGTCTTCCTGATCCGGGGACGCGCCCGCCTCCACGAGTAGGCGCGTCATCTCAAGGCTGTAGGCGGCGTTGGCAAGCGGGCTGCTCGGGTGGTTGACGTCGGCTCCGCGCTCGATGAGGAGCCGCGCTACGGCGATCTCGCCGGCCCCCGCGGCCGCCGAAAGGGCGGTGCGACCGCCGCCGGGTCCGCCCTCGTCGTCATCGTCTTCCGCGTCCACGGCGATTCCCGCGTCCAGAAGCAGGCGGACGACCTCGACCCGTCCGGCTTCGGCGGCCAGGCCCAGCGGCGAGTCGCCGTACTCCCAGTCGCCCAGCGCACCGCGGGCGACAAGGGTCCGGACGGCTTCGACGTCGCCCGCCGTGATCGCGGCGACGAGGATGTCGCTCGTGCTCGTCGGTTCGGCCATTCCCTACTCCTCCCTCCAGTCCCTCCGGTGGCGCTCGCCGCCCTCGGGTCCGTAGAAGAAGACCCAGGTGGCAAAGTCGGCGGTGAACTCCTCGAAGCGGTGGGTCACGCCCGCCGGCACGAACAGCACCTCGCCCGGCTCGAACAGGCGGCGCGTATCGCCGTTGACGAAGAACCCGGAGCCGGAAATGACGACGTAGACCTCGTCGCGGGTGTGGGCCGACTGGCGGTCTACGCCGTCCGGCCGGTAGATTTCGACCTCCAGGGAGCCGTGACGGTAAAGCGTCACGAACTCGCGGCCCGTTTGGGCCGCGAGCGTCGCGAGCGCGCCCGCCGGGGTGAGGCGGTCGTCCGGCATGTTACGCGGGCTTCGCGCCGGGGCGGCC
>DATLHN010000336.1:0-3780 GCA_035539875.1 Armatimonadaceae bacterium | reverse complement strand
CGAAGCGAGACGTCGCGAGGCAGTTCCTCGCGGGGCTGGCGGACGTGTCCGGGATCGTCGCGATCATGCGGAACAGGACGCTGCGCAACTTGTCCAGGTTCGCCCGGAACACGGCCAGCACCTCGTCGTTGGTGACGGGGTGTGCGTCCGCACCCTCCTCCGCGACGAGGCCCGCGTCGTAGTCCGTGATCAGAGAAAGGTTGACGTACGACATCTCCAACTCGCGCGCCAGGAAGCACTCGGGGTACTGGGTCATGTTGATGACCTCCCACCCCATGTGCGTGAACCAGCGAGACTCGGCCTTCGTCGAGAATCGCGGCCCCTGGATGACGACGACCGTTCCGCGGTCGTGGAACGAAACGCCCAGTTCCCGGCAGACCGAGATCGCGTGCTCGCGGAGGATGGGGCAGTACGGGTCCGCCGCCGAGACGTGAGTCGTGACGGGGCCGTCATAGAACGTGTCGATGCGCCCCGTCGTGCGGTCCACGAACTGATCGCAGATGACGAAGTCGCCGGGTTTGACGTGCGTCTGGAGGGAGCCGCAGGCGTTCGGGCCGATGACGTCGGTTACGCCAAGGCTCTTCATCGCCCATACGTTGGCGCGATAGTTGATGCGGTGCGGGGGCAGCGAGTGGTCGCGTCCGTGGCGGGGGAGGAAGGCGACCTTCTGGCCCTCGATCTCCCCTAAGATAACCCGGTCGGACGGGGGACCGTAGGGCGTTTCGACTTTGATTTCCCGGACGTCGCCGGTAAGGAACTGATAGAATCCGGAGCCGCCGAAGACGCCGATCCGGGCGCGGGGGGTGTCTGCCATGGGTTCGAGTACGTGGAATCCTTCCGAAACGAGGTTCGACGCGCGAAGCGCGGGTACCTTCCCCGGGCCGCAGGAGGGCGCGGCGTCGGGTGCGTCGAAGTAGTCGAGACATCCGCGGCTTCGACGAGGAGGTTTCCCCGATGACGACACAGGCGACCCGAAGCGAATCGTCCGTGGGGGCGGCGGCGGCGCCCTATCGCGTCGCGCCGCCCGGTTTTACCCCGGAGCAGCGGGCGTTCTTCGACCGCGAGGGGTACCTGATCCTCCCGGACCGCCTGACCGACGCGGAGATAGGGCGTTACACGGAGGCGATAGACCGGCACGCCAGTGCCGATCCGAAGTACGACCCGAACGAGTTCTACGCCCGCGAGAACATCGTCGAGTTGGACCCCGTCTTCGCCGAGCTGATCGACCACCCGCGCCACGTCGGTTACGTCTACGACTTCTACGGCGAACTGTTGAAACTGCACCTCTCGCAGTTCTTCCTGCGCCCGAAGGGCGGCAGGCACAACATGTGGCACCCCGACGGCGCGCGCGCCGTTCCCTACCAGGTGTTCGCGCCCGACCTTCCCTGCCAGATCAAGGTGTCGTACTGGCTGACCGACGTCCCCGAGCCGCGCATGGGCAACATCGTGATACGACCCCGCTCCCAGCGCGAGCAGTACTTCGAGTACTACGACACCCACGAGAGCGTTCCGGACGAGCTGGTGCTGTGCGTCCCGCGCGGCACGGTTACCCTGTTGAACTGCAACGTCTGGCACCGGGTCGAGCCGAACGAGTCGGACCGTCTGCGCAAGAACTTCTTCCTCGCCTACTGCCCGTCGTGGGTGGTCGCGGCGGACCGGCTGATCAACGACGAGGCGTGGCTGAAGACCCTGAACCGCGAGCAGCGGATCATCATGCGCTCCTATAAGTATGCCTACGACCACACTAAGCCGCCCGCCGCCGACTTCCCGCTGTTCCTCGACCGGGAGACGGGCCTGGATCACGACCCCGGGCGCTACCCCGACCGGATCGCCCTGAGCCGCCGCAAGCGGATGCTGCCGCACGAGAAATAGGCGGGCGTGCTACCGCCGCTGCCGGTTGCCACGGCGGCGCGTGCGGGCCATCTCCCGAATGACGGCCGCGTCCACGCCCGTGTGCAGTTCGATAAGCAGGTCGGCCAGGACGCGGGCCTGCCGGAAGTCGGCGGCTGCCGCACCCGCGGCGCGTGAGACGGCGTGCGAGTCAGGAAGTCCGTTCGCCTGGGGGACCATCGCCAGGGCCGCCGCCGGGTCCACGCTGGAGAGAGCGTCGATGCGCTCGACGTCGAGCAGGAACGACTGCATCCGGCGGGCGCTCTCGTCCACCGGCATGGTGAGCGTGCAGCCGAACCTTTCCAGGCTCCCGCCCGCCTTCTGGACGTCGAACTTCAGCTTGCGCCCGCCGCGGACGTAGTGCGTCGGGCGGTACTCGCCGTCGCGGACCACGAGCGCGCTGCGACCCGGCGTGATCGCGCCCACCCGTTTGGCGAGGAGCACCGGCCAGCCGAGCGTCACGGTCTCCTCGGTCGCATCAGCGATGTCGATCTTCGTCCCGCTCTCGGTCGCCTCCAGCGCGAGGAGCTTCTCCAATGGCTTCCAGAAGGCAGTGTCGTACTCGGTCCGGCTGCGGATCGCTGCCACCATGCCCAGGCGCTCGACCGCCGCCAGCGCCTCTTCGGGACTCGCGGACACCTTCGCCAGGTCGCGGCCGATCATGCGGACCGCCTGGTCGCGCCCCGCGTCGGTCTTAAGGCGCGGCACAAGGGCGAGCCATTCGTCCACCGCGAGGGCGAGACTCCCGTCCCGCGCCTTCGCGACCCGCTTCGCCTCACGGATGAGCGCCCGGTCTACCCGCTCGCGCTCCTTCAGGACGTCCGCCTGCATGCGCTGCGGCGTGTTCGCGAAGACCGCCGCAATACGCTCCAGCGGCTTCTGCGCGCGTTCCAGCGCGTCGATGCGATCCGCCCCGGCGGGCAGCGCTAGCGCAGTTGCGAGGAGCCGCTGCGCCTCCGGAAGGTGGCGCGCCAGGAACGCCTCGAACGCGTCGAGCGGGAATTGCTGGGACACGAACCACCGGAAGTCGTCCGCGTTGTCCGCGTCGAGCAAGTCCTCCAGGACCGTATACCGCCAGAGTGCGGCGGGAACGGTGAGCACGTCGCGCCCGCCGCGCCTCCCACGAACCGGGCGCTCTTCGCCCTCGCCGCTCCGTTCCCGCAGGAACGCCAGCACGGGCGGCCAGTACGGGTTCATGCCCGCGATGAACGGGTGAGAGTCCAACGAGTCGTCCTCGACGTCTTCGAGTTCGTCGAAGATGTCCGGCCCGATCTCCGACGGCGCGGCTGTCGGCGCCGTAAGTCCCGGGAATTCCAGGGTGACGAGTCGGCCCTTCTCGGGGGCGTCCCGGTCGAAGAATGCCGTAGTGTTCCATCCGAGCGTGACGGTTACCCGCTTCGCATAGGTGTCGGTCATGCCGATGACCTTGATCATGCCGCGGCCCCTCCCTCCGCGCCGTCCGCCGCGGCGAGCGTCTGAAACGTCTTCAATCGGTCCAGGAACTCGGCGAACTTCTGGGCGGCGCTGTCGCTGTAGCGGCCCCACGTGGCGTAGCTCCACTGCTTCCCGCCGACGAAGAAGTCGCAGTAGTACTCGTGGGCGATGCAGACCTCGCCGGGCGCGCCGAACGCGTTGCTCAGGTTGAACACCCGCTCGAAGGGCAGCAGCGCCTCCAGGGCGTCCAGGTCGTTCGCCCACGGCAGGTCGAGCACGAGCGGCGCGGCCGGGTCGAGGCCGCGCAGCGCCTTGCCGACCGCCTTCCAGTCGTAGACGTAGTTCCACTGGGTCGCGAGGCCGCCGAACTCGTTGAGAAGCCACTGCTCCATCTCGTGCGGGTCGTCGGCGAGGTGCGCGCCGACCCGCTCCAGAGGGATGGGGGCGACCTCGCGC
>DATLHN010000335.1:0-16243 GCA_035539875.1 Armatimonadaceae bacterium | reverse complement strand
GGCCCAGGCGATGGCCTCCTTCTGGAAGTAGTCGCCGAACGAGAAGTTGCCCAGCATCTCGAAGAAGGTGCAGTGCGAGATGTCCCCGATGTCGTCGATGTCCTTGGTGCGCAGGCACTTCTGGGACGTGGCGACGGAGCGACGGGGCGGGGTGGCCCGGTCCTCGAAGTAGGCCTTGAACGGCACCATCCCGGCGACGGTGAAGAGGAGGGTGGGGTCGTCGGTGACGAGGGAATCGGAGGGCAGTCGGAGCGCCCCCTTGCTCTCGAAGAACTCCAGGTACTTCTGTCTCAATTCGCGCGCTTGCATAGTACGCTCAGTATAGCCGCTCAAACCCGCTTGGTAAAGACGGCACAGAGCGCCCCGAGAGCGGCGTAACCATAGCGGTGCCCCAGCCATTGTCAGCCGGTGTCAGCGCCCGTCTGGTAGCCGTGCGCCCGCGCGAACGCGCGAAGCTGAACGGCGTTCCCGTCCCGCTGCTCGATACCACACCTCCGTATTCCTTCTTCTCAGGCTACCACTTCATGAGCGAGGGTCAGTGATGGTGAGATTTCGAATCGTGAGAGACTGATGTGCCAGCATCTCCCGCCCGCACACGTGCAGCAGATCGTCCACCGAGCGGAAGATCATGTTGAGCCCGGAACCATCGCCCACCGCCATGCGGCACCCGGAGGCGGCAAACCAGTCGATGGCCGCCTTCTGGCGCTCCGCATCGTCCGCGTCGGTGAGGCGGTAAGGGCCAAGGCCCGTGATGTTGACGCCGTCGGGCACGCCCGCCGCGGGCAGTTCGTCGTAGAACCAGACCTCGTCGTAGTACGACAGCCCGCCGTCGTCGAGGGCAAGTCGGACGAAATCGCTTCCGCTCATCAGGACGCAATTATCGACTACTACCATCGGCGTCTCGGGGGCGCGTTCGAAGCCTGCGGCGATCAGCGCGAGGTGCCGCTCGTGGATCGTTACCAGCCCGTCACCACGCCCCCCGTCCATCGAGGCCATCAGGGCGAACGGGCGGGCTCGGAAGAACTCCGTGGCCACGCCGAGCAGGTACGTGATGTCGCCGTAATCCGTCGCGGCCAGCCAGACCGGACCGGTCTCCTGGACAAACATCCAATCTTCGACAGAGTGGTTCATAGGGTTTCTATAGCGGCAGTGTCGTCGTGAGTCGCTTGGGAACGGTGATCCGGGGCGTCGCCGTGACGGGCGATTTCGTCGGCGATGGCGTCCCCGATGGCGAGAGAGGCGGTGGCGGCGGGGGACGGGGCGTTGCAGACGTGGACGGCGCGCGGGCCAGAGACGAGCGCGAAGTCGTCCACGAGAGTGCCGTCGTCGGCGAGCGCCTGGGCGCGCACTCCGGCGTGCGCGGGCATCACGTCCTGCGCCCGGACCTCCGGCACGAGGCGCTGGAGGCTGCGGACGAACGCCGCCTTGCTCAGCGAGCGCCATACCTCCTTCGCGCCCTCGCCGAAATGCCGCAGGGCGAGCCGGTAGAACGCGGGGTAGGTAAGGGTTTCGAGAAGGTCGCGCAGGTCGGCATCGGTCTTGCGGTAGCCCTCGCGCTTGAGCGCTAGCACGGCGTTCGGCCCGGCGTGGACCGTGCCGTCGATCATGCGCGTCAGGTGGACGCCCAGGAACGGAAAGGCGGGGTTCGGCACGGGGTATATCAGGGCGCGGACGAGGCCGCGGCGCTCGGGGATCAAATCGTAGTACTCGCCGCGGAAGGGGACGATGCGCAGGCGCGGGTCCACGCCGCCGAGGCGTGCCACCCGGTCGCTGTGCAGACCCGCGCAGTTGACGAGGAACCGGGCGGGGAACTCGCCGCCGGTGGTGCGCAGCGTGACGGCGTCGGCGTGGGTGTCGAGGCCGGTGACGCGCGTCCCGGTTCGCAGGTCCGCGCCGTGCCCCGCGAGCAGGTCCGCCAGCCGCTCCGCCACGGCCCGGTAGTCCACGATGCCCGCCTCCGGGACGACGAGCGCGGCGCCGCCGCGGGCGTGCGGCTCGATCTTGCGCAGCCCGGTCGCGTCGGTGCGCAGGGCGGCGACGCCGTTCGCGCGGCCCCGCTCCGCCAGGGCGTCCAGACGCGCCATCTCCGCCCCGTCCGCGGCGACGATGACCTTGCCGCAGATTTCGTGGGCGATATCGTGCTCGCGGCAGAAGGCGACCATGCGCCGCCCGCCCTCGCGGGCGAGACGCGCCTTCAGGCTGCCTGGCTTGTAGTAGACGCCGGAGTGGAGGACGCCGCTGTTGTGCCCCGTCTGGTGTGCGGCCCAGCCCGGCTCCTTTTCGACGACGAGCAGGCGCGCCCCAGGATGACGCCGGGCGAGGGCGTAGCCCGTCGCCAGCCCGACGATGCCCCCGCCGACGATCGCGAAGTCATACACACCCACTCGTTCCGTAGCACGGACGCGCTTACCTGCCGACGGGGTCAGTATTTGGCGGCGGCGTCGCCGTGCGTCTCCAGCACCGAGAAATCGTCTCCTGCGAAGACGACCTCCAGGCGCGACCCGTCGCCGATGCTCTCGACCCTGGCGAGGAACGCGCCGGGGCGTGGGTGGTCGGGGAGCCGCCGGACGGGGAGTACGCGCATGCGCCCGTGCTTCTTCCAAAACGCCACTACCGGCGGCGCGGCGACCGCAAACCCGGAGGGCGGGAGGACGTGGACCTTGCCGCAGCGCAGGCAGTGCGCGTGGACGCCGAGCCAGTTTCGCGTGGGATAGGCGTACTCCTCCGCGGTCGGCGCGGTAGGGAGCAGGAGCGCGTCCCGGCCGCAGCCCAGGCAGCGGATGCGGCCCCGCCTGACGCCGTCGCGCAGGTAGTCGTACCACCAGGCGTGCAGGCGGTTGAGCGCGGGCTTGAACGCGGTGACGCCGCCGGTGACGTTCTCGGGGCGGAAAGCGTGGTGCTTGAAGAAGCAGGCGGAAAAGTAGTCCGCGTTCGGGTGCGGCCCGACGGAGTACTGGCAGCCGGGGCAATGCATCCCGGTGACCGCGCCGCTTTCGAAGGCACGCCGCGCGAGCATCTGTCGCCGCCCGCACATCGGGCACCAGACGCGCGTCTCAAGCCACGCCTCGGCGGCCTCCCGGTCGGTCACGAGGCCGAAGGCGACGGCCTCCGCGCGCAGGTCGGTCGTCGTCAGAGCCTCGCGCAGAGCCTGCTTCGCCCGGTGGACGCGCACCGCGGCACTGGATTCGGTCAGGCCCATTCGCGCCGCGATCTCGGCGTGCGGCACGTCGTCCACGTAGTGCGACACCAGCACGTGGCGCGTGGTTGGCGTGAGGCGGTGCAGGGCGCGGCCGAGCAGGTGGGCGATCTCCGCCTGCTCCAGCCCGGCGTCGAGAGGGGCGAGGCGCGGGTCGGGGAGCGATTCGAGCCGGTTCTCGCCTTCCTCATCCGAGGCGGCCGTGAGGTGGAGGCGGTGCGCGCTCTCGCGGGCGGCGTGCCGCCACCAGCGGCGGTGAACGTTCTGCGCGATGCCGTAGAGGTAGGCGCGCCACGCGTCGGCGTTCCGCAGGGCGTCGCGCTTTCGCCACGCCTCGGCGAGCGTCTCCTGCGCCATGTCCTCGGCGACGTCCCGGTTGCCCCCGCTGAGGCGCAGGCAGTAGCGGAGCAGGCGCTGCCGCTCGGCGGGCGTCGTTATCTGCTCCCAGAGCGCCTCGGGTGGACGACCGGCGGCGTCCGAGGCCGCGTCGCCGGTAGTCAGATTCGCGTGCATCTTTGCCTCATCGGACTTTTCAAACGTATAGCGCGGGCGTTGTCGAACTGCCGAGGAATACTCCCGCTACATCGTCATCGCGACGGGCGTGCGCCATCTTACGCCGCTTTCGCGCGGGAACGCAAGTTTCGCCCGGCGCGTCCGGTGGGGCAGGAATCGCCGTCGGCGAGTCGCCAACTATAGCGGTACAACTCGCAAGGCAGGAGTGTCCCACCGATGTTTGTTTTGAGCGCGGAGGACCGCGCCTTCTTCGATAAAAACGGTTACGTCGTCGTGCGCAATGCGGTGCCGCAGGAGAACCTGCGGGCGGTCATCGACGCCATCTTCGAGTTCCTGGGAATGGACCCGAACGACCCGGCCGACTGGTACCGGCCGCCGCACCGACCCGGAGGCATGGTCGAACTGTACCAGCACCAGGCGCTCTGGAACAACCGGCAGGCCCCGCGCATATACGGCGCGTTCAGCGAACTGCTCGGAAACGAAAAACTCTGGGTCTCGATCGACCGGGCGAACTTCAAGCCGCCGTCGCACCCCGAACACCCGGAGTACGACCACAAAGGATTTACGCACTGGGATACCGATACGTCCCGCCTGCCGCAGCCCCTGGCGCTACAGGGAGTGCTCTACCTGACGGACACCAGCGAGGAGATGGGCGGGTTCACGTGCGTCCCCGGCTTTCACGGAAAGGTGGTTGAGGAGTGGGCGAAGGCGCAGCCCGCCGACCGGAACCCGCGCGCTCCGGACCTTTCGCGCCTGCCGGAGGGGATGAAGGTGACGCCGGTGCCGGGCAAGGCGGGCGACTTCGTGATCTGGAGCACGCTGCTCGCGCACGGCAACGGCCACAACGTCTCCAACCAACCCCGCTTCGCGCAGTACATCGCGATGCGCGCGGCCCGCGAGGACGACGAGGCGACGCGGGAGGACCGCGTCCGCCGCTGGCGCGAGCGTCTCGCCCCGGAAGCTTCCTGGGTGTACGGCGACGAGCGCGGCTGGGAACAGGAGCACGGGGTCACCGCCGAACTCACCCCGCTCGGGCGCAAGCTGCTCGGCCTCGACCGCTGGGAGTAGCCGCGCAGGCTCGCGGCGTTATTCTCCGAGCAGGGCAAGGGTTTCGGCGCGCGAGCGGATGCCCGTCGTCGCGCCGAGGGCCTGGACGCAGCACGCCCCGACGGCGTTGGCGAACCGGGCGCACCGCTCGGGCGACCAGCCTTCGGTCAGGCCCGTGAGGAAGCCGGCTGCCCAGGCGTCGCCCGCGCCGAGCGCGTCGACGGCGCGTACGGGGAACGGTGGGACCGTGAACGCGTCCGCGCCCGCCGGAGCGACGTAGCAGCCGTCCGCGCCGAGCTTGACGGCGACGCTCTTCGCCCCCGATGCGCGCAGCTTCGCAGTCTGCCCCTCGGGGGTGTCCTCGCCGGTGAGCGCCCGGGCCTCCTCGAAGGAAGGGAGCGCCCAGTCCAGGTAGGGGAGGGCGGGCTCCAGACCGGCCCAGCCCGCCGAGCGCGGGTTCATGACGGTGTCCAGCGTCGTGACGAGGCCGCGCCGCTTCGCCTCGGCCAGCGTCCGCGCGACGCCGTCGCCCTCGAACGCGGTCATGAGCTGGAGGCCCGCGACGTACAGCAGGCGCGCGCCGCCGAGGATGTCCCAGTCCACGTCCGCTGCCGTGAAGGCTGCGTTCGCGCCGATGACGTGCAGGAAAGACCGCTCGGCGTCCGAGTGTACGGTGACGATGGTCGCGGCAGTCGCCGCGGAGGCGTCGCGCCGGACCCCGGCAGTCTCGACGCCGTGGGCGTCCAGCACCCCGACGAGGTGGTCGCCGAAGCCGTCACTGCCGACCTTGCCTAGCACGGCGACCGAGACGCCCAGCCTCGCGAGGCCGATCCCGGTGTTCGCCGCGTTCCCGCCGACGTGCAGTTCGATGCGGTCGATGAGCGCGAGTGTCCCCTTCGGAGGCAGCGCGTCGATCACGGTGCCGACCGTGTCGGCGACCAGCAGCCCGAGGCAGGCGATTGTCACGGCCATGGGGTATGTCTCGTCACGCGGGGTCAGTCCTTCCCTGACTCGGCGCGCCGCTCCGCGGCCACGGGGATGACGGGCGGAGGGTTCGGGCCGTTGGGGGTGAAGTCGTCGCGGATGAGCAGTAGGGCGTCGATGCGTGCCGGGCCGTCGGCGCGCATCTCCAGCGTGTGCACCCCGCGCGGGATCGTGGCGACGCCCAGGCGGATCCAGACGAGCTTGCCGTCCGCGAATGAGTTACCCGCCGCCTCGGGCAGGGTCGCCTCGTCGATCAGAGGCTGCCCGTCGATGCGCAGGGAGATGTCCGCGTTGGGCGACGCCGCCACCCACACGTACACCGGGCGGGAGTCGGAGACGTTGACCGCGAAGCGCGCTACCGCGGCGTTGGCGTCGCCCGCCGGACGGGTGCCGACCAGCAGCGCCCGGCCCCCGCTCGCCCCGTAGACGTCGTCCACCTCGTCGAAGGAGTGGTTGCTCGCGGCCTCGGCTTCGACCCACAGGTAGGGGCGCAGCAAATACGACGTACGGTCCACGAACGCCTGCAAATCGGTCAGACTCCCGTAGAGGTTCTCCTCGCGCACCTTCTGCAGGCCCAGCTCCTGCTCCAGCCGCCCCGCGTCTATGCGCTTCTGCTCCCGGGCCAGCTTGACCAGCTTCTTCGCCTCCTCCTTCGTCTCCTCGTAGGCGTCCATCGGTATCGGAAGGCTCGGCAGGTTCAGGATGCGGATCGGCTCGGGGCCGACCGTGACCGAAAGGACGTCCTTCTTGACGCTGCCTTCCGCGTTGCTGCTCCAGGCGACCGGCGTCGCGCCCTTGTCGCGGGCGGCCTTGGGGATGCGGATGCGGATGCGGCGCGCGCCCGCCGGGTTCCACAGATAGTAGACGATGCCCTGGCCCGGCTCGTCGAGCGAGTAGGCGTAGCCGGACGCGCCGAAGTTGAAGACCTGGCCGGGCCGGTCGGTCGGAAGCCACCAGCCGCCGCTCTTGAGCGGCACCGGGGACAGCGACGCCACCTGGAAGCGCGGGTAGAAGATCACCTTCGGGCGCTGCTCCGCCACGGCGGGGGAGCGTATCCCGGTCGTGCCGAGGATGGTGGCGTAGTCGCGCAGCCAGCCGAGCTGGTCGGGCGCGTCGGAAAGGTCGTAGACCTGGCGGGCGGGGTCGGTCACGCGCAGCCCGGTGACGTAGAACCCGCGCGCCCCCACCTCGCGCAGCCAGTCGAGGTCGGAGTGGAGGGCGAATCGGCTGGCGTATCCCTTCTCCTGCTTCGGACGGCCCGGAGCGACGTCCGCGGTCGCGATCACCGGCAGCCAGATCGTCTTCGCGGCGTCGGACGCCTGGCCGTAGATGTAGGCGGCGGTGCGCGTCGCCAGCTCGCTGCCCTTGCCGTACGCCTCGATGCCGACGCCGTCGAACCCGAACTGGGCGGGGATCTTCGTGAAGAGGGGCGAGTAGCCGCGGGACCGATAGACGACGGGGACGTCCGCGACCGCCTTCTTGAGGACGATCGCGAGGTCGCTCATGTACGTGCGGACCGACTCCGCCTTGAAGGCGTTGAGGTCCGCCCAGAAGGCCGAGCGGGCCGACTGCGTCTTGTGGCGCGTCTTCGTCGTGCGGTCGTAGAAGAACTGAATGCCCTTGCCGCCGCCCCAGAGCGGGACGATCTTAGACGCCTGCTTGAAGTCGATAACTTCGCGCTCGGAAAGCGACCACGCCTGGGAGAGCGACTCGATGGTCTTGTAGCGTCTGCCCAGCCAGGTCGCCCACTCCCGCGCGAAGCCCTCGCCCGTGGGCACGAACCGCTCGAAGTCGTCCGAGTACCCCATGTCGGCGGGGAGGGGGTCCACGAAGAAGCGGAATCCGGGGCCGAACTTGACCTTGGAGAAGATTCCGAGCAGCGTGTCGCGGTAGTTGTCGAAGCCCTCCCAGACGTTCGGCATGCGCAGCGACCCGCCGGGCAGGTATATCTTCTCCGGGATGAGGAAGGTGACCGGGGCGCCGGTACGGGGGGCGAGGTTCAGGCGCGCCCCCTCCGCCACCAGGGTCGCCTCGCCTTCGTCGAGCACGTCGGCGCTGCTGGACGAGACGACGAAGTAGCGGGCAGAGCTGAGGTCGCCGATGGGGAATCGCAGGACGCCGCCCTCCTCGGGGACCTCCTGGCGGTACGCGCCCGGCTTGACCAGGTAGCCGATCAGGGGTTCGCGCGGCCCGTCGTTCAGCGAGATGCCGTAGGTGAATCCCTCCGCGTCGAGGTGGTCCGCGAGCTTCTGTATCCGGTCCGGGCGGACGCCGCTGAGGCCGCCGCGCGCGGGCTGGACGTAGACGTCGGTAACCCCGCGCTCTTTGAGGACGGCGAGGGCGGCGACGTCACCGGCGAAGTCCTCGTCCGTCGCGCTCGGGCTCCAGGAGCGCGCCTGGAACAGACCGCCGACGGGGACGAATGGCTTGTCCTCCCAGATGAGCGTGTTGGAATAGTTGATATTCCAGGCGTGCGCCTTACCCTCGCGGTCGGTGAACACGCCCTTGGACCGCACCGGGACGAGCGCCTGCGCCGCCGCCGCGCCCAGAAACGCCACCGCCAGTACCGCCACAAGGCGCGTCGCCACCGGGCGCACCGCCGCCGCCACCGGGCGCACCGCCGCCATCGTGCCGCTTCGCCACTGACTCCACATAGGCTGCTCTATCGTCCTCTCCGTCGTCGCCGCCGGGCACCGCTGCCCGCGCGAACTATTCGTCCCCGCCACCTGCCGCTTCGCCGTCGCCGCCCATCCGCTCCGGCGTGGAGACGCCGAGAAGCGACAGGGCGCCCGCGAGCGTCTGGCGCACGCCGCGCGCCAGGGCGAGCCGCGCCCCCGTCAGCGCCGGGTCTTCCTCGCGGACGAGGCGCGCGGCGGGGTCCCGGTTGCCCCGGTCGTAGTAGGCGTGGAACTGAGCCGCCAGGTCGAGCGCGTAGCGGGCGATCCGGTGGGGCTCATAGCCCTTGGCCGCCGCTCGCACCTCGCCAGGGAAGTCGTCGATCTTTTTGATCAGCGCGGACTCGTCGGGGAGCGTGAGCAGGGCGAGACTGTCGACCGCGCCCTCGCCGTCGAGTCCCAGCCCCCGCGCCTTCTCGCGCGCCGAGCAGCAGCGCGCGTGGGCGTACTGCGCGTAGTAGACCGGGTTCTCCCGGTCGTGTCGTCGCGCCAGGTCCATGTCGAAGTCGAGGGCGGCGTCGGACGAGCGCATCAGGTAGAAGAAGCGGGCGGCGTCGCGGCCCACCTCGTCGACCAACTCGTCGAGCGTGACGATGGTTCCGCCACGCTTGCTCATCTTCACCTCGACGCCGTCCTTGACGAGACGCACCAGCTGGTAGAGCGCGACGTGCAGGCGGCCCGGGTCCAGGCCGAGCGCGGCGAGCCCCGCCTTGGTGCGGGCGACGTAGCCGTTGTGGTCCGCGCCCCAGACGTCCACCGCCCGGTCGAATCCGCGCGCGAACTTGTCGCGGTGGTACGCCAGGTCACCTGATATATAGGTGGGGGAGCCGTCGGCGCGCACCAGGACCCGGTCCTTGTCGTCGCCGAACGTGGTCGAGCGGAGCCAGAGCGCGCCGCCCTCCTCGTAGGCGTGGCCGGACGCCTTGAGGGCGTCGAGCACGCCAGTGACCGCTCCGGCCCGGTGGAGCGCCTCCTCCGAGTACCACGTGTCGAAGCGGATGCCGAACGCCTCCAGCGAGCGCCGCTGCTGCTCCTGCATGCCCTCCATTGCCAGCGCCTGGAAGTCCACGGCGGCGTCGGCGGGGGGCAGGTTCTCGAACCGATCGCCCTCCCTCTCAAGGACGGTCCGGGCGATGTCCGCGACGTACTCGCCGGGGTAGCCGTCGTCCGGGACCGGGTCGTCGTGGCCGAGCAGCTGCCGGTAACGGGCGAAGACCGAGCGGGCGAAGACCTTCATCTGGGACGAGTTCGTGGCGTCGTTGACGTAGAACTCGCGGCTCACGTCCCACCCGGTCCACTCCAGCAGCGTCGCCAGGGCGTCACCGATCACGCCGCCGCGACCGTGCGCCACCGTGATCGGGCCGTTGGGGTTCGCCGAGACGAACTCCACCAGGACGCGCTTGCCGCCGCCGACGTCGGATCGCCCGAACGACGGCCCAGCCGCGAGAGCGTCGGCGAGCGCCTGCCCGAGCGCCTCCTGCGTCAGCCGCAGGTTCACGAACCCGCCGCCCGCCGGCTGCGCGGAGGCGATCAGGCCCGCAGTCGCACCCGCGCCGCCCGGCGGCGGCGACAGGCGTGCGGCGAGAGCCTCGCCGAAGGCGCGCGCGCTGTCCGCCTCGCGGACCGATCGCGCCAGGAGAAGGGCGGCGTTCGTGGTGTAGTCGCCGAACTGCGGGTCGCGCGGAACCTCTACCTCCACCGCGAACGCGGGTTCGCCCTCCGGGGGCAGGGGGAGGGCACCCTCCGCCTGCGCGGCCGCGAGCGCGGCGCGCACGGCCTCTGTCAATCGCTCTCTTAACATCGCTTACTCATCCTCGTGGGATTCTCTCCTTGTGGAAACCTTCAAACTCGGCGGCGGTAATGGCTCTCGCGCGTTACGCGCCGACCACCAGGCTGAGCCACTGCGCCAGCGGGGGGAACAGCTCCGCCAGGCCGAAGAGCGCCAGGAGTCCCGTGCCCGCCCCCAGGAATATCTGGAAAAAGCCCATCCGCCAGAGGCGGGCGTGGGGCGGCGGCACGTGGAACGGCGCGCGGCCGTACGCCTCCAGTACCGCATGGGCGGCGCGGATGCCGCTCTCGATCTGCCGGTCCGTGGGCGGGCGCGTGGTGAAGTGCCTTTGAAGGAACGCGCCCGCCGAGCGCCAGTACCCGACCGCCAGCGCCGCCCCGGCGAGGTACCCGACCACGCCCACGACGGGGTGCAGCACCGATCCGGTCAGCCACAGGAGGAGCGCGCCCGCCACCAGGTTGGTACTGCACCGGGGGTGGACGCGCGGCATCGCGCGCACCGTCTCCGTGCGCAGCGGCTCGCCCCGCTCGATGGCGTGGACGACCTGGTGCTCCGCCGCGTGATACCCCGCCAGCGGCGAGAGCCGCAGGAGGCACAGGAAAAACAGCGTCTGTAGGAGGAGCGCCAGGCTCTCGCCGAGCGCGAACCGCACGGCGGGTGGGAGCGTAAAGGGGAGGGACGTCTGTGGGAGAAGATGCAGGAAGCCGACGAACAGGGTCGCGCTGACGATCTGGAGGGCGAGGGTAAGTAACCCCGTGGCCGCGAGCGCGAGCGTTCCGACGCCCCCCGAGACGCCTCCGGTGGTCAGGTAGACGCCGAGCGGGGTGGCCATCCCCCCGATCACGGGGGGGCGGAACGGGCGTACGAGATCGCGCACCAGGTCCGAACGGCCCAGGAGCCCGAGGAACCGCTGCTCTGATCCGCCCTCGATCACCGGCAGGACGTCGACGCCAAAGTCGTCGAAGACCGGCGCCGCCTCGCTGACGCGCATCCCCGGCGTCACCCACGCCTCCGGGGGGCGCATCGCCTCCCGTGCCGACATCTGCCGCACCCGTGCCCGCTCGTCAGGCTCGGTCGCCGCCAGAAACCGGGCGACGAGGTCCGCCTCGGTGATCAGACCGACCAGGCGGCCGCGCGCGGGGAACGGGTCCGAGCCGTCGGCGGAGGCGGACGGCTCGGGAGCCGCCTCGACGACGGGGACGACGGCGTAAGGGCTCATCCTCAGGATGTCCGCCACCAGCGCCAGCCGCGCTTCGGGCGCGACGGCGCGCGCGGGCCGGGCGACCGAGAACACGCTCGGGTCCATCTCCGCCGGGCCGGCGGTAGACAGCACCGGGGGAGCGGCCGCCCCGTCGCGGGTCCTGCCTGACAGCCATCGGAAGAAAACGGCCCTTGTTGTTAGCGACATTCCGTGCTATACTGCTCTTCGCGCCCGGCGCAAGCCGGGCGTTTCCGCGTTTTTTTGGCCGGTCCGTGCGCCTGTTCTCGCCCGCGTCCGTCGGCCCGCGGATCGTTTCGGGCTTGATTCCGGCCTCAAATCCGTCGCGGCGGAGCCGCCTGCCCGCTCCTTATAATGAGTCAAGGAGCCGCTGGAGCTGCCGCCGCGTGGTTTCGACACGGTATTGAACGCTACGACAAACAGGAGACGGATACCATGAACGTTTGCGCCGTCTGCGGCAAGGGCGCGATGAGCGGCCAGAACATCCGGCACGTCCATTCGGGCCAGTGGGCCACTCGCGCTCCCCGCACCAAGCGGATCTTCCGCCCCAACCTTCAGTCGGTCCGGACCGTGGTCAACGGGACCCCGCACCGGCTCAAGGTCTGCACCAAGTGCCTGAAGGCCAACAAGGTGACGCGCGCCGCGCAATCCGCCTGATCATCGGCCTGGCCCTTCGGCCCCGCACTCCGGTCCGCGAAAGCGGTCGGACTGCGGGGCCGTCGTCTTTCATAAGACGCCGCTAGCTCCCCGTTACCTCCCCGCACTCCGCCCCGGCGACGGTCGCATTATACGCCATCGCTCTCCCCTTAGCAATCGGTCGCTGGCGCTCTCCCACGGCCTGCTCTCGCATGGGAACCTGTCCTCCGGTATCACCGAAACCCGCATATAGGGTAGACTGCCGTACGTCAAGTTGATGTAGCTGTGTCTACCGGTTTTCTGTCGGTTCGTGCGCTGGACCGCAGCCGGTAATTGATCGGGGAAAATGTTCTTACCCTGTTCGAACTGTCAGTACACTCATCATCACCGGGTTTTATACCGGGTTTTTCACGCCGCTCTTGAAAAACTAGCAAGAGTATGGCATTCTTTACCGGTACCGATACTGGTTTCTTGCTTCGTTTAAGATTTTTTGGTTCCCCCTGCCACAATGATGGCATAACTCCCGATTTCCGGTGGTATAATCCCCAACTGTAAGGTTGTTTACTAACTTCGGCTATAATTTGCCTGTCTGGCAATATTAGCGGTGTTCCCGGGCGTCCGGCCCCTCTCTCACTCGGCAATCATCCGGTTTCTCTGTCTGTAAGCAGTCACGCGAAAGCAAAGAGCCGATTCGGTACTCGCGAACGGAGGAAGACGTTGTTCGATTACCGCCGCTCTGACCGACGTCCCAACATGCGCCCGGTCTCATCTCTCTCCCGCAAGGCCGCGGGCACTCTCTCTCTCATTGCGCTCCTGTCCGTCTCCGCTGCTCGCGCGGCCGATCGCGACAAGCTCTCTCCTGACCTCGTCGATCTGGTCCCGCAGCAGGCCGGCAGGTCGGCGGCGGCGACGCAGGCCGGGTCGGTCCGCCCCGGCGGGCAGGCGCAGCGCATCAAGGTGATTGTCCGCACCCGCGGCCCCATGACGCGGGCGGCGCGTCGCGGCGTCGCGGCGCAGGTCGGTCGGCTGGGGCGGACGTTCGACTCGGTCGGCTCGATGGTGGTCGAGGCGACGCCCGAGCAGCTCCTCGCGCTGACCGACGACCCCAACGTCCTGTCGCTGTCGCCCGACCGGCCGGTGCGCAGCACGGCGGAACTGGACGTAAACCGGCAGGCGATCGGCGTCGGCGGCGAGGACACCGTCAACCGCGCACTGCCATACAGTGGGTTGGGTGTCGGGGTTGCGGTCATCGACTCGGGGGTCGCGCCGGTGCCGGACATCATGCACCGGGTCGTCGCCTTCAAGGACTTCGTGAGCGGACAGGATTCCCGCCCGTACGACGACTACGGGCACGGCACGCACGTCGCCGGGATCATCGCGGGAAGCGGCGCGTCCTCCTCCGGTCCCTTCGCGACCACCTCCTACCGGGGCGCGGCCCCCGGCGCGCACATCATCAGCGCGAAGGTGCTGGACGCCAACGGCGGCGGCTCCGTCTCCAACGTCATCGCGGCGATCGACTGGTGCATCGCGAACCGGGACGCCCTGAAGATTCGGGTCATCAACCTGTCCCTGGGCGGCGGCGTCTACGAGTCCTATAAGACGGACCCCCTCTGCCAGGCCGCGGAGCGTGCGGTCGCTGCCGGAATCGTCGTCGTCACGACCGCGGGCAACTGGGGCGGCTGGTACGGCACGGTGGGCGCGCCGGGGAACCACCCGGACGTTATTACCGTCGGCGCGTCCAACACGCGCGGCACGGTCCGGCGCGGCGACGACGCGATCACCTCCTACACCGGCCGCGGACCGACCCGCTTCGACGTGAACTTCAAGCCGGACATTCTCGCGCCGGGCAACGACATCGTCTCGCTCCGCGCCCCCGGCTCCACCCTGGACCGCCTCTATCCCGAGACCCAGGTGCCGACCGAGGAGTACATCGACCCCCGCTTCCCGATGAACCGGCCGACCGGCTACACCCGGCTTTCCGGCACGAGCATGGCGGCCCCGGCGGTCGCGGCGGGGGCGGCGCTCGCACTGGACGCGAACCCGTCCCTGACGCCCAACGGCGTCAAGGCCGCGCTGATGTTCTCCGCGCAGCTGCTCTCGGGGTACGACCCGGTGACGAAGCAGCGGGGCGTCTACGACCCGCTGACTCAGGGCGCTGGCGAGCTGAACCTGGTCGGCGCGACGCAGATGGCCCGCCTGATGACACCGGGCGCGGGCCTCACCTCGTTGCCCGCCATGACATCGACCATTGGCGGCGAGTCCTTCTCCTGGGCGGGCGCCGAGATTCCCGGCCTGATAGAGCGGCCCGGCTTGGTCTGGGGCGACAACCTGGTCTGGGGCGGTACGGGACGCACCACTTTTGAGGACGCACAGGCAGTGTGGGGAAACAACCTGGTCTGGGGCGGTACGGGGCGTACGGCGGGCTGGAACGACGGACTGGTCTGGGGCACGAACCTGGTCTGGGGGGGCACGGGCATTGTACCGCCCCCGGAGAACCAGTTGATCTGGGCCAACAACCTGGTTTGGGGTGGTACCGGGCGCGCCACTTCAGGCGAGACCGAGCCGGGCTTGATCAACGGAAACAATCTGGTCTGGGGCGGTACGGGCAGGACGCTACCCGATGACCCGGGCATTTGGGGAAACAACCTGGTCTGGGGAGGCACCGGCTTGGTGCGGCCAGACCCGATCCAGGAGCCATAGCCCGGCAGCTATCGAGCGGATTTTCCCGGTGAAAGAACCGGAAAGCGTACGGAAGACAAAAACCTGCGAATGTTCGGGAGCGCGGGACGCAAGTTCCCTCCCGATAAATACGAAAGATAACAGGCAAACAGGATGCTGAACAACACCAACAACATCGCGGCGGGTCGGAACATCACGTGGGACCGCGGGCGCAACATCACGTGGGACCGGGGTGGCTCCAACCGGAACATCACGTGGGACCGCGGCGGCTCGCGCAATATCACGTGGGATCGCGGCGGCGCGGGCCGCAATATCACCTGGGACCGGGGTTAACACCGCACGATGCGCTCCTCGGCAGAAGGGCGTAACGATCAGCGGACCATAGCGCAACGAGGCGCACATTTCTCTATCTTCGACGGGCAGGCCGCGGCGACAACGCTGCGCGGCCTGCCCGTTCGCACATCTGACGGGGGCGGACGTATTTGCTATCCGTCTGGCGGCAGGCAATCCACGTGATTTTCCGGACGGCATCTGTATACCGAACGGCACAGAACTTGCTGTGTAATGGTACGCTACCTTCCAATAGCGCCCTGATACGGAAGCGAGTGCCAGCCATGGGGAGCTTCCCCGCGAGAGCTAAACAGTACATCTGGACTATCGTCATCCTGGGATGGCTAGCTTTCGCGTGCGTGATTTTTACGCAGACGGCGATCTGGAAGCAGTGGGAGTTCCTGTTACTCGGGGGCATCCTGGCAACCATCGCGTCGAATCTGAAGGTGCCGGTCGTAGGGTTTCGCCGATGGCCCGGCTACAAGTCGGACAACAACTCCTCGATGTCGCTGGGGTTCGTTCCTACGTTCTTCGTCCTGTTGACGCTCGGACCGGCGGCGGGCATGATCGTCGGCGCTATCACTGCACTTCTGCCGACCTGCTTCCCCCGCCGCTCCCACTACTACCAGATATTGTTTAGTGTGGCGGCGTTGCTGCTGTCCGTATGGACGGCGGGGATGGTGCTCGCGCCGACCGGGCTCGCCGTTCCCGATGGGAACATGCACCACTTCGCTCGGCACGAAGATGGGCCGCTCGTTCTTCTTGCCCAATCCGGGGCGTTGGTGGTCGCTACGCTCGTCTATTTCGTCACGAATACCGTGCTGATCGCGGCGGCCATCTCGCTCACCTCCGGCGGGAAGAACCCGTACCAGATGTGGCGGGACCACTTCCTTTGGACGCTACCGGGTTATCTTGCAGGGGCCTCCTGCGCTACCATCGCCAACTTCCTGTTGGATCGAATCCAACCGGACCTGCCGTCGCTTATCGCCGCAGTGGTGGTCGCGGTCCCGATCCCTCTCCTAATCCACATGGTCTACCGGTACCACCGGGAAAAGGACGACGCGAACCTGCGTTACATCCAGGAACTGGAGCAGAAGCAGGGGGAACTGGAGCGGGCGAACGCGGAACTGGAACGGAGTCAGACAGAGTTGCAGGACCTGTACACGGCGACGGTC